>DAMDKH010000163.1:0-4742 GCA_032099965.1 Microbacterium sp. | reverse complement strand
ACGCCGACACCGTGTTCGTCACGTCGACGGCGGCGCAGTCCGCGTATGCCGGAGGCGGCGGCTACAACGCCGCGAAGGCGGCGGAGGCGATGCTCGTCCGCGTGCTGCGGCAGGAGCTGAACGGCGAGCCCATCCGCGTCGTCGAGGTGGCGCCGGGCATGGTGCACACCGAGGAGTTCACGCTGAACCGCCTGCGCGGCGACGTGGTCTCCGCGGATGCCGTGTACGCGGGCGTCGAAGCGCCGTTGCTCGCCGAAGACGTCGCCGACGTGATCGCGTATGCGATGGATGCCCCGGCGCACGTCAACCTCGACCTCGTGACCATGCGTCCGGTCGCCCAGTCCGCGCAGCACCTGTTGGCGCGCGGCCCGCTGCACGTCCGCTCGACCGACTGACGGTGGCCCGCACACTCGCTCAGCTCGCCGACGACGGCGAGATCGACCGCGGCTGGGCCGAGGCCCTGGCCCCGGCTCAGGACGACATCACCGCGCTGGGGAACCGTCTGCGCGAGGAGGAGGCGTCCGGCCGGGGGTACCTCCCCGCGGGTCGCGACGTGCTGCGCGCGTTCCGACGACCGCTGGCGGACGTGCGGGTGCTCATCACCGGGCAGGATCCGTATCCGACGCCCGGGCATCCGATCGGCCTCTCGTTCGCCGTCGACCGCGACGTGCGTCCGCTCCCGCGGAGTCTCGTCAACATCTACGCCGAACGGCAGACCGACCTGGGGCTGCCCCCGGCCCCGCACGGCGACCTGTCGGCCTGGAGCGACCAGGGGGTGCTGCTTCTCAACCGCGTGCTGACGGTGCGCCCGGGTGAGCCGGGTTCGCACCGCCGCTGGGGCTGGGAGGGTGTGACGGAGCTCGCCATCCGCGCGCTGGTCGCCCGCCGTCAGCCTCTGGTCGCGGTGCTCTGGGGAAAGGACGCGGAGGGTCTGCGTCCGCTCCTCGGTGAGACGCCCGTCATCGCGTCGGCGCACCCGTCGCCGCTGTCTGCTCGACGCGGGTTCTTCGGGTCCCGGCCCTTCTCGCGGGCGAACGGTCTGCTCGAGGGGCTGGGGGCGGATCCGGTGGACTGGCGGGTGGAAGGCGAAGCCGTCGGATCCCTAAGCTGAGCGCATGCAGTTCGAGCCCGGTGACCGACGTCGCGTGCTGCCGCGGCATCTGCGCCCCGCCCCCGCGCCCGAGGTCTTCTCCTACACGATCCGTGCGGCGCGCTCGGCGGATCTTCCGCACGTGCGGGAGATCTACAACCACTTCGTGAGCAACTCCGCGGTCACCCTCGACGAGAAGCGCAGCAGCATCCCCGCCTGGCGCGAGAAGCTCGCGCTGCTCGATCGCCTGAACCTGCCGTTCCTCGTGGCGGTGTCTCCCGCCGGCGTCGTGCTCGGTTACGCGCTCGCGCAACCCTGGGCGGCGAAGAACGCCTACCGGTACACCGTCGAGGACTCGATCTACCTCGGTCCGGGAGCCGGCGGCAAAGGGCTCGGTGCGGCGCTGCTGCAGGCCGTCATCGAGGCGTGCGAGCGTCGCGGCATCCGCGAGATGGTCGCGGTCATCAGCGACCGAGGCGCCGAGGCGTCGATCCGCCTGCACGCCCGGCTGGGGTTCGTCGAGGCGGGCCGGATGTCGGGCGTCGGGCGCAAGTTCGGGCGGGAGCTCGGCACGGTGTACATGAAGCGCCGGCTCCGGCCCTCCGCCGGTCCCCGTCGTCTCCTGCCGAGGCTGCGCGGTCACTGAGCGTCGGGGATGACCGGGATCGCCGCCAGCAACGCCTGCGTGTACGCGTGCTGCGGACGCAGCAGCACCTCGTCGGTCGTTCCCCGCTCCACGATGCGTCCGTCCTTCATCACCACGACGGTGTCGCAGAGGTTCTGCACCACGCCGATGTCGTGGGAGACGAGCACGAGCGTGAGATCCTCGGTGCGCCGGAGGTCGCGCAGCAGGGCGAGGATCTGCGCACGGACCGTGACGTCGAGCGCGGAGAGGGGTTCGTCGCCGACGAGGATGCGCGGACGGTGCACGATCGCGCGGGCGAGGGCGATCCGCTGCCGCTGACCGCCGGAGAACTCGTGAGGGTAGCGATCGCCCATGTCGGCGTCGAGGCCGACCTGCGCGAGAACCTCGCGCACCCGCGCACGATGGTCGCCCTCGATGCCCAGCGCCCAGAGGGGTTCGCGCACGATCTGTCCGGCGGTCATGCGGGGGTCGAGCGACGCGTACGGGTCTTGGAACACGAGACCCGTCTCGCGGCGCACCCAGTGCAGCGACCGTGCCGAGGCGGTGGCGTCGATGGGGCGGCCGTCGAGCGACACCGTGCCGGCCGTCGGACGGTCGAGGCCGAGGAGCAGCCGCACCAGGGTGGACTTGCCCGACCCGGACTCTCCGATGATCCCGACGGACGACCCTTCGACCACGTCGAGGTCGGTCGGGTGCAGGGCGGTCGAGCGTCGCGCGCGCTCCCCGAACGAACGCTTCGGGACGACGAAGTCGCGCTGCAGTCCTCGGGCCTGGAGGAGGCTCATGCGTCTCCTCCGTCCGGACGCCACAGCGTCGCGGTCGCGTCGCGCAGCAGTCCCTGGGTGATGGGGGAGCGGGGCGTGTGCAGGAGTTCCCGCACCGGCGCGTCCTCGACGACGCGGCCGTGCTCGAGCACGACGCCGTGGGTGGCGACCTGCGCGAGCACCGCCAGATCGTGCGTGATGAAGAGGAGCGACATGCCTTCGTCCTCGACGAGGCCGAGCAGGAGGGTGAGGACCTCGGCCTGGATGGTGACGTCGAGAGCCGTGGTGGGCTCGTCGGCGATGAGGAGGCGGGGTCGGCACGCGAGAGCCATCGCGGTGGCGACGCGCTGACGCTGCCCGCCCGAGAGCTGATGCGGGTAGCGGTCGACGATGCTCTCCGGATCCGGGAGCCGCACGCGAGCGGCCTCGGCGATCGCGCGGGTCCGCGCCTCGCGGCGGCCGATGCCCTCGTGGATGCGGATGGACTCCGCGATCTGACGTCCGACCGTGCGGATCGGGTTCAGGGCCGTGCGGGGTTCCTGGAAGACGATGCCGATCTCGTCGCCGCGCAGTCGCGCCAGCTCCCGGTCCGACCGACCGATCAGCTCGACGTCGTTCCAGCGGATGCTGCCCGCGGCGGTTGCTCCGTCGGGGAGGAGGCCGAGGATGGCCAGGGCCGTCAGAGACTTCCCCGACCCGGACTCGCCGATCAGGCCGACCCTCGCGCCGTCGGGGACCTCGAAGGATACGCCGTCGACGAGGCGCCGCCCGCCCAGTTCGACGACGAGGTCGTGCACCTGCAGGCTCATGCGATCACCGCCGGGGTGTGGATCTCGGCGGCGCGGTGGCGCAGCGTGGGGTCGGTGGCCTCGCGCAGGCCGTCACCGAGGAGGTTCAGGGCCAGGACGGTGAGGGTGATGGCGAGGCCGGGCCAGATCACCGAGAGCGGGTGGATGCCGATGTAGCGCTGCAGGTCGGCCAGCAGGACGCCCCAGCTCGGGTCGACCACCGACGCGCCGAAGCCCAGGTACGACAGGCCGGCCTCGGCGAGGACGGCCACCGCCATCGACCAGGAAAGCTGCACGATGAACACCGGTGCGACATTGGGGAGCAGGTGCCGCACGAGGCTCTGGGTGGCGGTGAGGCCCGACGCCCGACCCGCGACGACGAAGTCGCTCTGCTGCACGCGCCGCAGCTCCGGCCGGGTGACGCGTGCGATGTTCACGCCGAATCCGATGCCGACGGCCCACACGACGACCCACAGTGACCCGCCCCAGACCGAGGAGATCATCATCGCGATCAGCAGCACGGGGAAGGCGATGAGGATGTCGACGAGCACGGCCACCGTCTCGCGCACCCACCGCGCCGTGAGCGCACCCAGCGCCGCGAGTGCGATGCCCACCAGTGTGGCGACGACCCCGGCGCCGATGCTGACGAAGATCGTCGTGCGCGACCCGGCCATGAGCAGGCTGAGGATGTCGCGACCGGTGTCGTCCGTCCCCAACAGGTGCGGAAGGCCGGGGGGCAGCCAGCGATCGCGGATCTCCGACGTCTGCGGGTCGAACGGCGTCCAGAACAGTGCGACGATCGCGGTGACGACGAGGACCGCGATCACGATCATCCCGAACGCACCGGTGGGCGTCGCCCAGAGTCGTCGGAGCCAGGTCTGGCGCATCATGCCTCCCTCTGCCGGGGGTCGATCGCACGGTGCACGAGGTCGACCACGAAACCGACGACCAGGACGAAGCCCGTCAGCACGAGCAGCTCGCTCTGCACCTTCACGAGATCCCGCGTTCCGACGTCGGTCACGAGCATCCGGCCGATGCCGGGGAGCGTGAAGAGCTGCTCGATGACCACGGAGCCGACGATGATGCCGGCGACCTGCAGACCCAGGACCGTGACGATCGAGAGCCCGACCGCGGGGATGCCGTGACGCAGCAGCGCCTGCGTGCGCGTGAGGCCCTTGGCGGCGGCCGTGCGGACGAAGTCCTGACCTGCGGCCTGCAACGTCGCGCTGCGCACGAACCGCAGCAGCATGGCGCCCTCGACGATGCCGATGGTGAGCGCCGGAAGCAGCAGGGACTCCAATGCACGCCCGGGCGTGCTCCATCCGGTCCGCGGGAATCCCTGCGGGGGGAGCCACCCCAGCCAGACCGAGAACACGACGATGAGCATCATCCCGGCCCAGACCACCGGCACGGCGGCGAGGGCCTGCGCCCCCAGCGCGAGCGCCGTGCCGCCG
>DAMDKH010000162.1:0-4770 GCA_032099965.1 Microbacterium sp. | reverse complement strand
CACCACCACACCCCCCGGGCCGCCGGCGTCCCTGCCGGATGCGCTGCGGCGGTTTCCCCACGAGCAGGGCGCCCAGGTGAAGATCGAGACCTACACGATGGCCGACGGCACGCGGCGTCACGTCGCGTACGTGAACGGCACGCAGTCGGCCGCCGCCGGCGGCACCGATCCGTGGGACATGAAGTCGAACGTCGAGCTGTACTCCGGTCGCCGGTCGGCGTCGTATCAGGCGACGCTCGACGCTCTCGCCGCCGCGGGGGTGGAAGAGGGCGAGCGGGTCGACGTGGTCGGGTACTCCCAGGGCGGCGCGATCGTGTCGTATCTGGCCATGGACGGGAGGTATGACGTGGGAGTGCAGATCACGGCCGGGAGTCCGGTCGAGCCGACGCTCGACGCCGACCAGACCCTCGTGCAGCTGCGCCACACCGACGACCTGGTCTCGTCGCTCGCGGGCGGAGGTTCGCCCGGCGGCACGGGTTCGCCCGACAGCATCACCGTCGAGCGCATCGGCGACCCCGCGCCGGGCGTGCAGGACCTCGCGCTCGCGCCCCACCGCCTGGAGGAGTACATCGAGACGGCGGAGATGTTCGAGCGGTCGGGCGATACGCGGCGCACGAGCCTCGACGCGCTGTGGAGCGAGCTGGGCGAGGCGCGGTCGATCACCTCCACCGAGTACCGGGCGGAACGCATCGTGCCCGAAGAGGTGCTGGCGCCGGGGCGTGACCTCGGCGGTGCAGGTGTCAGTCGCGCCGACGCTTCCGCTTCGACTGGGGGCGCAGGATGAACCCGAAGATGCCGTTGATGAGAGAGATCAGCAGCGCCGCGACGACGCCCCACCAGAAGTGCTCCACGCGTAGACCCCAGTCGAGGCCGCTGGTGATCCAGGCGGTCAGCCAGAGCAGGAAGCCGTTGATGACGAAGCCGATGAGACCGAGCGTGAGGATGTACAGCGGGAAGGCCACGATCTTCACGACCGTGCCGATGATCGTGTTCACGAGCGCGAAGATCGCTGCGACCGCGAGAAGGGTGAGCACGAGCTGCAGGTCGCCTGCGGGCGGGAAGGCGATGACGCTCACCTGGAGCACGGGGATGAGCGTGACGACCCACAGGGCGAACGCGTTGACGACGACTCGGATGATGAAGCGCATGGTGCGCCCATCCTCCCACGCCCGGCCGTCGCAGTCCTAGACTCGTGCTCGTGACCGACCCCATCCTTCCCCGCATCCGCCCCGCCATCGCCGCGCTCGCGCCGTACCGCCAGGGCAAGCAGGCGGGACCCGATGCGTTCAAGCTGTCGAGCAACGAGAACCCGTTCGACCCGCTGCCGTCGGTGCTCGAGGCGCTCCAGCGCATCACCCCCATCAACCGCTACCCCGACGCCACGGCTCTGCGGCTGCGCGAACGGCTCGGCGTGCGCTACGGCGTCTCCGCCGACCAGGTGCACGTCGCCGCGGGCAGCGTGTCGATCCTGCACCAGCTCATCCTCGCCACGGCCTCGGTCGGCGACGAGGTGATCTACGCCTGGCGGTCGTTCGAGGCGTACCCGAGCCTTCCGCTCGTCGCCGGGGCGACCGGCGTGCAGGTGCCCCTCGCGGAGGGGGCCCGCCACGACCTCGACGCGATGGCGGATGCCGTCACCGACCGCACCCGGGCCATCCTCGTCTGCACCCCCAACAACCCCACGGGGCCGATCGTGACGAGCGCGGAGTTCGCGGCGTTCGTGGAGCGCGTCCCCGCCGACGTCCTGATCGTGCTCGACGAGGCCTACGCCGAGTTCGTCACCGCGCCCGACGCCGTCGACGGTCTCGCCGAGCGCGTGTTCGAGCAGCATCCGAACGTCGTGGTGCTCCGCACCTTCTCGAAGGCGTACGGCCTGGCGGGCCTGCGCGTCGGCTACGCGATCGGTCACGAGAAGGTGCTCGACGCGGCCCGCACCACGGGGATCCCCCTGTCGGTCACGTCCGCCGCCGAGAACGCGGCGATCGCCAGCCTCGATGCCGAGGCCGAGCTGCTCGAGCGTGTGGGCGAGATCGTCGAGCGCCGCACGCGCCTCGTCGCCGGCCTCCGCGCCCACGGGTGGGACGTTCCCGACGCGCAGGGCAACTTCGTCTGGCTGCCCGCGGGAGAGCGCACCGACGAGCTCGCCGCCGCGTTCGTCGCGGGCGACATCGTCGTGCGGCCGTTCCCCGGTGACGGCATCCGCATATCCGTCGGCGAGCATGAGTCGGTGGAGAAGGTCCTACAGGTCTCGGAATCCGTTGTACGGACCCTCCAGCCCTAGCGCGGCAACCTCGGATAGCGTGGAACGGTGAGCTCGCCAGAGAACGAAATCGTCCGCGTGCTGGAGGCGGACGGACGATTCGCCCCCAGTCCTTCCGCCGAGCGCTACCTGCCGCTGATCGAGGCGATCGGCGACGCGGAGCTCGAGCAGTTCTACCGCGACATGGTGATCATCCGCGCCATCGACACCCAGGCGACCAACCTGCAACGGCAGGGTCAGCTGGCGCTCTGGCCGCCGAGCCGCGGCCAGGAGGCGGCGCAGGTCGGCTCGGGCCGTGCCGCCCGGGCGCAGGACACGATCTTCCCCTCGTACCGCGAGCACGCCGTCACCCGCATCCGCGGCGTCGACCCCGTCGACATCATCAAGCTCATGCGCGGCGTCTCGCACGGAGGCTGGGACCCGACCGACCCCAAGAACGGCAACACCCGCCTCTACACCCTCGTGCTGGGGTCGCAGGTGCTGCACGCCACCGGCTACGCCATGGGCCGCGCCTTCGACGGGCGCAGCGGCACGGGCGACGTCGACCGCGACGAAGCCGTCATCGTCTACTACGGCGACGGCGCGTCCAGCCAGGGCGACGTGCACGAGGCCATGGTGTTCGCCGCGAGCTACCAGGCGCCCACGGTGTTCTTCCTGCAGAACAACCACTGGGCCATCTCGGTGCCCGTCACCACCCAGTCGCGTGTGCCGCTCGTGCAGCGCAGTGCCGGATACGGCATCCCCAGCGTGCGGGTCGACGGGAACGACGTGCTCGCCAGCTATGCCGTGTCGCGCGTCGCCCTCGACGAGGCGCGCAGCGGTCAGGGACCCCGGGCCATCGAAGCCGTCACCTACCGCCTCGGCGCGCACACCACGAGTGACGACCCCACCAAGTACCGCGGCTCGGACGAAGAGCAGTCGTGGGCGCGGCGCGACCCCGTGACCCGCATGCGCGCCTTCCTCGAGAACCGCGGAGCCGCCGGATCGTTCTTCGACGAGGTCGAGGCCGAAGCGGCCGAGGCCGCCGAAGACCTGCGCGCCCGCACGGTCGAGCTGGGCCCGCCGCCGGTGAACACGATCTTCGACCACGTGTACAGCGAGGCCCACCCGTTGGTGGCCGAGCAGAAGGAATGGCTCGCCCGGTACGAGGCGTCGTTCGAAGGAGGAGCGCAGTGACCCTCGAGACGATGCCGTTCAGCAAGGCGTTGAACGCCGGCCTCCGCGCCGCCATGGAGCACGACGACAAGGTGCTGCTCATGGGCGAGGACATCGGCCGGCTCGGCGGCGTCTTCCGCGTCACCGAGCACCTCCAGCGCGACTTCGGCGAGCACCGGGTGCTCGACACCCCCCTGGCCGAGTCCGGCATCGTCGGCACCGCGATCGGACTCGCGATGGCCGGATTCCGCCCGGTCGTCGAGATCCAGTTCGACGGGTTCGTCTTCCCCGCCTTCGACCAGATCACCACCCAGCTCGCCAAGCTCACCAACCGGCACGAGGGCACGCTGAGCCTCCCCGTGGTCATCCGCATCCCGTACGGCGGCCACATCGGCGCCGTCGAGCACCACCAGGAGAGCCCCGAGGCGTACTTCGCCCACACGCCCGGTCTGCGCGTCGTCTCCCCGTCGACGCCCAACGACGCCTACTGGATGATGCAGGAGGCCATCGCCTCGAACGACCCCGTCGTCTTCCTGGAGCCGAAGAGCCGGTACTGGGTGAAGGGCGAGGTCGAGCTCGGAGCATCCGCCGTGCCGCTGCACGCCACCCGGGTGGTGCGCACCGGCAGCGACGTCACCCTCGTCGGCCACGGCGCCATGGTGACGACGCTGCTGCAGGCGGCCGCGCTCGCCGAGTCGGAGGGCACCAGTTGCGAGGTGGTCGACCTGCGCTCGATCTCGCCGATCGACTACGCGCCGATCCTCGACTCCGTGCGCAAGACCGGACGCATGGTCTACGCCCAGGAGGCCCAGGGCTTCGCCAGCATCGGCAGCGAGGTCGCCGCGACCGTCATGGAGCGCGCCTTCTACGCGCTCGAAGCGCCCGTGCTGCGGGTCTCCGGCTTCGACACCCCGTTCCCGCCCGCCAAGCTCGAAGGCCAGTACCTCCCGGATGCCGACCGCATCCTCGAAGCCGTCGACCGCTCCCTGGCCTACTGACACGTTCCGGAAGGATCGCAGATGAGCACGCAGAACTTCACCCTCCCCGACGTCGGTGAAGGCCTCACCGAGGCCGAGATCGTCGCGTGGAAGGTCGCCCCCGGCGACTCGGTCGCGATCAACGACGTCATCTGCGAGATCGAGACCGCGAAATCGCTCGTCGAACTCCCCTCGCCGCACGCCGGCACCGTCGGCGAGCTGCTCGTCGCCGAAGGCGCGACGGTGGAGGTCGGCACGCCGATCATCACCTTCGTGTCAGATGCCCGCGACGACGCCGGCCCCGGGAAGATCGTCACCGCCGAGGCCCCCGCCCCGGAGGAGGGCGGCGGCTCGGTGCTCGTCGGCTACGGCTCGGGC
>DAMDKH010000161.1:0-4788 GCA_032099965.1 Microbacterium sp. | reverse complement strand
GAGATGCGCGTCCTCGAGCAGCTCGCGAGCCGCCCGGGCCGCCGCTTCGCGCGCGGCGACGACGTTGTCCGGGTAACGGAAGTGCACGTCGCGGAACTCGAGCGCCGGGGCGTCCGTTGCAGGTGCGGTGCGCACCAGGTCGGCGGCGATGCGCGCGTCGTCCTGGGTCTCGGTCGGCAGGTCGAGCACCTCCTGGATGCGACCGAGCGCACCGAGCGCCTGGTTCACGGAGGTGATCGCGCCGAACGTCGTCGCGAGCGGCATCACGAGGAGGAAGAGGAACATGATGAACGCGATGAGCGAGGCGATCGAGAGCGCCCCGTCCGCGACGCGGAAGCCGCCGACGCCCAGCACCACGATGAGCGACAGCTGCAGGGCGATGCCCGCGACCGGCACGACGAGCGATGAGATCTTGGCGATCCGCACCCCGATGCCGTAGGCCTCGTCGGCGGTGGCGGTCACGGACGCCGTCTCGCGCTCGGTGGCGCCGGAGGCCCGGATGGTGCGGATGGAGCCGACGGCCCGTTCCACCCCGGAGGCGAGTTCGCCGACCTTCTGCTGCTGTGCGGTCGACGCCGTGCGGATGCGCCCGCTGAGGGTCACGACCACGACGACCGAGACGCCGATCACGAGCACGATCAGCAGCAGGAGGATCGGATCGATCACGAGCATCGCGATGAGGGCGCCGACGAAGAGCACGGCGCTGCCCACGGCATCCGCGAGCCCCTGGGTGAGCACGGCGTAGAGGAGCGTCGTGTCGGTGCCGACGCGGGAGACGAGGTCTCCGGTGCGACGGGCGTCGAACTCCGACGTGGGGAGGTGGAGGATGCGGGCGATGAGCTTGCGCCGGCTGGAGAGCACCACCGCAGTGCCGGTGCGCTGCAGGAGGTAGTGCTGGAAGCCGGAGATGATCGACGACACGATCACGAAGCCGATCAGCAGCCAGACGAGGATGCCGAGGGTGCCGCCGGACTGCACGGCCTCGATCACCTGCCCCACGAGCAGCGGCTGCACGAGCGACGTGGCGGCGCCGAAGACGCTGAGCACCGCGACGACGACGAGGGTGCGCTTGTGCTCGAAGAGGAAGGGGAGGAGCTGGCGGAACGTGGCGCGCGGACCGTCGTGCTGCGCGTCGCGTCCGCGTCGGCGGGGAGTCGCCGTCCGGGACATGGAAGACCTCGTTCTGAGAAAGGGGGGTACTACGACCGTACTTCGTGCGGAGGGGGCCGGCGCTCGCTCAGGAGCGCCCGAAGCGGCGATGCGCGGCCTGCTTCGAGACGCCGAGGGCGCTGGCGATCGCCTGCCACGAGTATCCGGTGGTGCGGGCACGGCGCACCTGCGCCTCCTCCGCGCGCGAGAGTTCGCGCCGGAGGGAGGTGAGCCGGTGGAGCTCGGCGAGGGGTTCGCCCTCGGGGTCGGTGGCGATCGCGGTACGGATGCTCATGCGTCAACGTTAGGTGACGCATGACACGCCGTCAATAGGTGTTGACGGTCAGCGGTCGGCAGAATGGAGGGATGCGTGCTGCCCCCGCCCTCCGACCCGGCGACCGCGTCGCGGTGCAGTCGCCGGCCTTCGCCGCCCCGGCCGTCGCCCCCGAGATCCACGCGCAGGCGATGCGCCGCCTCGAAGAGCTCACCGGGCTCGTCCCCGTCGAGTTCCCGACCACGCGTCTGCTCGATGCCCCGCCGGAGGCCCGCGCCGCCGACGTCAACGCGGCGTTCGCCGATCCGGGCATCCGGGCGATCCTCGCCACGATCGGCGGCGACGACCAGGTGCTCGTCGTGCCCCACCTCGATCCCGCCCTCGCGCTCGCCGATCCCAAGCCCTTCCTCGGCTACAGCGACAACACGAACATCCTCAACTGGCTGTGGGGGCTGGGCATCCCGGGGTACTACGGCGGATCGACGGCCGTGCACCTCGGCCCCGGTCCCGCCGTCGACGACGTGCACCTGCGCTCGCTGCGTGCGGCGCTGCTCGACCGTGGCAGGGGGGAGATCACCGAGCCCGGGGTCTCGGAGGACGTCGGACGCCGCTGGCACGACCCCCGCGCGCTCACGGAATACGGCGACCGCGAGCCGGTCGGACCGTGGAGCTGGGCCGGGCCGGAGCGTGTCGTGTCCGGCACCACCTGGGGCGGGTGCCTGGAGGTGATCGACGGGCTCGCGCTCGCCGATCGCCTGCCGTCCGTCGAGGCCCTCGCGGGCGCCGTGCTGCTGATCGAGACGAGCGAGGAGCGTCCGTCGGCGAGCTGGGTGCGTCGGTGGATGCGGGGACTGGGGGAGCGCGGCATCCTCGCGGCCGTCGCCGGAGTCGTCGTCGCCCGCCCACCGGTCAGCGATTTCGACGTGCATCCCTCGCCCGCGGAGGCGCAGGCGCTGCGCGATGCGCAGCGCGATGTCGTGATCGAGCAGGTCGGCCGGTACAACCCGGATGCCGTCGTGTGCGTCGGCCCGCCGTTCGGGCACACGCGTCCGCAGTGGATCGTGCCCTACGGCGGCACCCTGACCCTCGACGCCGTCACCCGTCGCGTCTTCGCCGACTACTGACCCGCCCTTCCGCCGCGTCCGGCGGGAGAGGACGGAACGACGGTGCCCCGCCCCTCGGGGTCGGTCGAGGGACGGGGCACCGGGCGCGGCGGGGTGGGACTAGGGCTGCGGGGTCGCCGCCACGCCGAGGTCGTCCTCGTAGTCGCGATCCTTCGTCTCCTTCGAGAGCAGGAGCGCGATGAAGGTGAGCACGCCCATCGCCGACAGGTAGAGACCCACGAGCCACGGAGCACCGCCACCGGCCTGCCACAGCCAGACCGCGATGAGCGGGGCGACGGCCGCACCGAGGATCGACGACACGTTGTACGAGATCGCCGACCCCGAGTAGCGCACGTTGGTGGGGAAGAGCTCGGGCAGCAGCGCGCCCATCGGGCCGAACGTCGCGCCCATCAGCATGAAGCCGAAGACGAGGAACGCCTGGGCCAGGGCCCCGGTGAACTTCGGGTCGGCCGTCGGCAGGAGGAACGCGTTGAACGTGAGACCGAACACGATGATGAGGCCGGTGACCCACAGGAGCAGCCGGCGGCGGCCGATGCGGTCGGCGAGCGGGCCGGACAGCAGCGTGAAGACTCCGAAGAACACGACGCCGATGATCTGCATCAGCACGAAGTCGGTGTACCCGAATCCGAGACCCGGGTAGAACTGCGCGGCGAAGGCGGAGGCGTCGAAGTCCTTGCCCGCGGCTTCGGCGGCGGCCTGCGCCGCGGCGGATGCCGTCTCGAGCGACGCCGGCTTCGTGCCGTACGAGAGGGTGAAGTTCGTCATCAGGTAGAACAGCACGTAGGTCGCCAGCATGATGAACGTGCCGAGGATCAGTTCCTTCCAGTGGTGACGGAACACCGTGGCGAGGGGGAGCTTGCGGATCGCCCCCTTCGACTCCGCCTTCTTGAAGGTGTCGGATTCGACGAGCTTCAGACGCACCCACAGGCCGATGATGACCATGACGGCCGAGAACAGGAACGGGATGCGCCAGCCCCACTCGAGGAAGGCCTCGGAGCGCTGCGCGGGGTTCTCGGGGTGGGGGAGCAGCCAGTTGATGCCGAGGAAGAGGAAGTTGGCGATGATGAAGCCGAGCGGGGCGCCGAGCTGCGGGAACGTGCCGTACCAGGCGCGCTTGCCCTTCGGCGCGTTCTCGGTGGCCACGAGGGCGGCACCCGACCACTCGCCGCCGAGCGCGAAGCCCTGCGCGAGGCGCATGATGAGCAGCAGCAGTGCGGCGACCCATCCGATCTGCTGGAACGTGGGGAGCAGGCCGATGAGGAACGTCGCGACGCCCATCGTCAGCAGCGAGGCGACGAGGGTGGCCTTGCGACCGTACTTGTCACCGAAGTGACCGAAGACGACCGCGCCGATCGGACGCGCCACCATCGCCGCGCCGAACACGCCGAACGAGGCGAGCAGGGAGGTGGTGTCGTTCCCGGTGGGGAAGAAGAGGATCGGGAACACGAGCACGGCCGCGGTCGCGTACGCGTAGAAGTCGTAGAACTCGATGGTCGTGCCGACCAGGCTCGCGGTGATGACTCGCGAGCGCGGGTTCGCCGGCGCTGTGGTGGTACTCATGGGGCTCCTTCGATAGCTGCCCTGGTATACCAGAGCACCCGCGAGATTCTACGCCTTCCTGAGAGTTACCTGGACGCGTATTACCCCCGGGGACGACCGCTCGCATCCGCGGGATCTTCGGAGCCGAGGCCGGCGCACGCGGCCCGGAGCGGCCGGATCAGCGCCAGATGACCGCGATGGCCGCGTTCGCGGCGGTGAGGAGTCCGACCAGCCAGAACATCGCGGCGGGCACCGGAGCTCCACGCTTCTGCCGCGCCGACCCGATGCCCAGCAGTGCGCCGATCACCAGCAGCACGGCGAGCTTCACGCCGATCTTGACGTAGTTCAGCTCGTACGACACGCCCCACGGGGCGGCCAGAGCGAGACCGGCCACCGCGGCGATCGTCATCCCCACGCTCATCAGTCGGGTGAAGGCGCGCGCCCCGCCGAAGGCCTGCACGGCCCAGGCGCCGAAGAGCACCGCGAAGCCGATGAGGTGGACGAACAGCACGATGTGGCGCAGGGTCTCCATGACCCTCACGCTACGAGTCTGGGCGCTCGCGCCGCCACCAAGGGCAGGCTCGCCTCAGCGCAACACCCCCGTCGCCGTCTCCGGCGCTGGGGGTGAGGCCGTGGTCAGCCGCGCAGCTCGGCGATCACGCGGGCGGTGCGCAGCGCGGCGTCCGCGGCCTCGGCGCCCTT
>DAMDKH010000160.1:0-4808 GCA_032099965.1 Microbacterium sp. | reverse complement strand
CGACCGTGCCGCTGCCCCCGTCGGTGTCGCTGCCCGTCGTGCCGTCGCTGCCCGCGTCCCCGACCGCGGCGCTGCCGTCGGCGTCGTCGCCGTCGGCGGCGCTCTTCGCGTCGAGGGCGGCGCCGATCGCGATGCCGATCGAGATTCCGAATCCCATGCCGAGGGCGAGGTTGTCGAAAAGCACCAGTCCGGCCAGCGCGCCGAACGCGATCCCCAGCCCGATGCCGATCGCGAGCCCGTTCTGCGGCGGCTTCTTCTGTGACTTCTCCGTGTGATCCGTCATGCCGTCGACGCTACGCCCCGCCCGGGGCGTCCACATCCCCCCCGCGACGGACCCCGCGGATGCCTCCCGCCGCCGTTCCCGCGAATCGGCCCCGTATTCACACCTCATCTCCAGGTGAACGATATATCGTCGAGTATCGTTCACCACCTTCGAGGAGGCATCATGAGCAACGCATTCCCCTTCGGCCCCGGCGGCTTCGGCGGGTTCGGAAACGACCGCGACGACCGCGACGGCCAGGCCGGCAACCGGGCGGACACCCCGTTCGGCGGTCTCTTCGGCACGGGCGGGCTCGGCGGCCCGAACGGCCCCGCGGGCGCCCTCTTCGACGCCTTCGACCAGCTGCGCAAGTCGTTCGACCAGCGTCCGTCCGGTGGTTCCCGCATGGCCCGCGGTGACGTGCGCGCCGCCGTGCTCTCGCTCCTGGCCGAGCGCCCCATGCACGGTTACCAGATCATCGGCGAGATCGCCGAGCGCTCGGGCGGCACGTGGAAGCCCAGCGCCGGATCGGTCTACCCGACCCTGCAGCTGCTCGCCGACGAGGGCCTCATCGAGGCCGAGGAGCAGAACGGTCGCAAGACCTACTCGCTCACCGAGGCCGGCCGTGAGGTCGTCGCCGAGACGACCGGCACCCCCGCGCCGTGGGTCGCGAACGACCGCGAGGGCAAGCGCAACGACCCCCGCTTCCACGCGCTTCCGAAGGCGGGCATCGATCTCGCCGCTGCGGCCGCGCAGGTAGGACGGAGCGGTTCGCCCGAGCAGGTGCAGGCGGCCATCGACATCCTCGACGACGCCCGCCGTAGGCTGTACACGATCCTCGCGCAGGACTGACCCGCCGAGGATGCTGCGACCCGTCACCATCGCACGACGGGCGGATGCGCTCGACGACGGCGGAGGATGCAGGCGATGACGGATGCCCCGGCGCAGAGCGCCCACCGAGCCCGCTATCGTCGCATCCTCTCGTTCGCCTCGCGCGAGTTCGCCAAGATCTGGTGGTTCGAGCTGGTGCTCCCGCGCTTCGGCATGCGGGGGATCGCCGATCGCACCCGTGCCGCGCGCATGCAGCGCTTCGCCCGTCGGTTCCACGCGCTCGCGGTCGAGCTGGGCGGCCTCATGATCAAGGTGGGGCAGTTCATGTCGTCGCGCCTCGACGTGCTGCCCCCGGAGATCACCGATGAGCTCGCGGGGCTGCAGGACGAGGTGCCCCCGGTGGCGTTCCCCGAGATCCGCGCCCTGGCCGAGGCCGAGCTGGGCGTGCCGTTGTCGGAGGCGTTCGCCTGGGTCGACGAGACGCCTCTCGCCGCGGCTTCGCTCGGGCAGGCCCATCGTGCGCACCTGTCTGCGCAGGATGCCGCCGACACGGGCCTCGACGCCGTGGTGCTGAAGGTGCAGCGGCCGGGCATCGACGGGATCGTCGCGACCGACCTGGCGGCGCTGCGGCGGGTGGGTCGATGGCTGACCCGCGTGCGCATCGTGGCGGATCGTGTCGATGCGCCGGCGCTCGTCGAGGAGTTCGCCGCCACCAGCCTCGAGGAGATCGACTACCTGCACGAGGCGGCGTCGGCCGAGAGGTTCCGGGAGGCGTTCGCCGACGACCCGCGGGTCGACGCCCCGGAGATCGTGTGGGAGCGCTCGACGAGGCGGGTGCTCACCCTGTCGGACGTCACCGCCATCAAGATCAACGACACCGCGGCTCTGCGCGCCGCCGGCATCGACCCGGCGCGGGTCGCCGAGCTCTTCGCGGAGACGATGTTCGATCAGGTGTTCACGCATTCCTTCGTGCACGCCGACCCGCACCCGGGCAACATGTTCGTCACCCCGCGGGCTCCGGGGGCGGATGCCGGTGACCCGCCGTGGCGGTTGACGTTCATCGACTTCGGGATGATGGCCGAGGTTCCGGCCACTCTCCGCGCGGGTCTGCGGACGCTGTTGATCGCGGTGACCGCTCGCGACAGTCGTGGCCTGGTCGCGGCCGCGAAGGAGATCGGCGTGCTGCTGCCGTCGGCCGACACGAGCGAGCTGGAGCGCGCCCTGTCGAGTCTGTTCGGCCGCTTCGGGGGGATGGGGTTCGCCGAGCTCGCGAAGGTCGATCCGCGCGAGTTCCAGGACTTCGCCGGCGAGTTCGGCGACATGGTGCGCCGTCTTCCGCTGCAGCTTCCGGAGCATCTGCTGCTGCTGATCCGTGCGGTGTCGCTCACCTCCGGCATGTGCAGCGCACTCGATCCCGACTTCAACGTGTGGGATGCGGCGGAGCCCTACGCGCAGCGGCTGATCCGCGAGGAGAGCGGCAACCTCGCGCAGGACTTCGCGCAGCAGGCGATGGGCACCATGTCGACCACGTGGCGCCTGCCCGCCCGCATCGACCACATCATCACGCGCGTCGACGACGGGAACGTGTCGTTCGACACCTCGCGCCTCGAACGTCGCCTCGACCGTCTCGAGGGCATCGCACGGCGCATCGCCTCGGGGGTGCTGTTCGCGGCCATGCTCGTGGGCGGTGCGCTGCTCGTCGACCCCGTGCCCGGCCTCGGTTTCACGCTGCTGTGGGCGTCGGCGCTGCCGTTCCTGCACGCGGTGTTCGGCGGGCTCCTGCGCCGCTGACGCCGGCGAACCGAGGGGAGTCGACGGCGTCTCGGAGAAGTCGCGCGCAGGGGGCGCACCAGCCCTCCTCGTCTGCGACACTGGTCGTCATCACTCGAGGAAGAGAGGGGCGACGATGACCGATCCGACGCTCCAGACAGCGCAAAGCCTCCTCGCCGACGCCCGTCGCGCCGCGCAGTGGGACCGCTATCTCGCCCTGCTGAGCGACCACTGGAGCATGCTCTTCCAGCAGCATCCCGACGAGCTCCTCGCCCTGCTCGCCGCCATGCCCCCGGAGGTCGTCGCGCGCAACTCCGGGGTGCGTTTCGCCGAGGAGTACCTCCGGGGCCTCCTCGGCCGTGCGAAGCCGTCGGAGCCCGGCACGGAGGAGTCGGGCGATGATGCGGCGGATGCTCCGCTCGACCGTCTCGCCGCCGCCACGCATCGGGTGCGCATCGCCCGGATGGACGGGCGTTACCTCGACGCGATGACCCTGGCGGAGCAGGCGGTGGGCGTGCTGCGGGAGGCATCCGCCGACGACGTCTCCGCGTTCGCCGCGGCCCTGCCCGAGTTCCACTACCACTGGGGTCTGGCCTTCCTCGTCGTCGACCGGTTCGATGCCGCGATGAAGCAGTTCGCCCAGAGCTACGACTGGGCGGGCTCCGTGGGCAACCACATGGCCGCCGCCCGCTCGGCCGGGGCCGTCGCCCTCGTGCACGCGTTCCACGGTCGGGGGAGAGACGCCACGGCCTGGCTGCTCAAGCGCCCTGTCATCCCGCAGGACGCCTGGTGGGCGGCGGCGGCCCGCCTTCCGGGCACCCTCGCCGAGGCCCTTCTGCACATCGGCCGACTGGAGATCGGCATCGCCCGCGTCGTGCTCGCCGGCATCGACATCGCCGACGGGCTCGACTATTGGGCGCCGTACTACGCGATCCGCGCGTTCCTCACGCCGCACGACGATGCCCCCGCCCGCCGCCTGCTCGCCGAGTTCGTCGCCTTCGTCGGCGCCCTCGGACCGGAGCACGCCTACAACCCGCTGGGCGCGGAGTTCTCGGTGGTGGTGCGCTACCTGCTGCTGCGCCTGATCGACCAGGAGGAGGAGGCAGCGCGCACGCTCGGCCCCACCCGCGTCGATCCGTCATCGAGCATCGTGCAGCAGGTGCAGGCCGTGCTGCACGCGCGACGGCTGGTGCGGCTCGGCCGGCCGTATGAGGCGCGCGAGATGCTCGACTCGCTCCGCCACGTGTCGAGCAAGCGCCCCCGCATCTTCATCTCCGCCCTTCTCGTGGCCGCCGAGACCGAGACGGGCGAGGCGCGTACCGAGCTGCTCGGCCGTGTCGTCGATCTCGCGGCGTCGCACCTGTGTCACGAGTCCTGGGCCTTCGCCTCGCCCGAGGTCCGTCGGGAGCTCGTGGAGGTGGCCTACGCCCACGGCGACGTCGAGATCGCTGAGCGCCTGCGGGCGATGGAGGGCGGTATCGCCATCGCGGGCAGCGACTCCCTCACGCTCCGCGAGGCGGCGATGGTGCAGGCGGCGTTGAGCGGGAAGAGCAACGTCGAGATCTCGCTGCTCCATCACGTCAGCGTCAACACGGTGAAGACCCATATCCGGCACGCCTACCGCAAGCTCGGCGTCACCAGCCGGGAGGAGTTGCAGCAGCGGTTCCACGTGGGGGAGCCCGCGCGTCCGCTGCCGATGCGCTGACCTGCGTCCTGCCCGGCCCGCACACCCCTCCCCGCCCCAGGCACACCCGGCGCACGGGTATGCCGGTGGCCCGCATGGGAGGATGGGTTCTCATGGAGACACCCGAGAAGAAGCCTCCCCGCGGCACGGAGGGTGCCGCACCCACACCCACTCCCGCGAGCGACGCGGTGCCCCCGGTGACCGGACGCCCCGCGACGGGACGCACCGCGACCGGGGCATCCGACACCGGCCGCATCGCGACCG
>DAMDKH010000159.1:0-4812 GCA_032099965.1 Microbacterium sp. | reverse complement strand
CGGCCGCCGACTGCGTCTGGTCGACCTCGACGCGGTGGTGCACGAGCGTGCGGTCGAGCAGGTCGGCCACGGTGAAGGCCACGTGCGTGTCGCCCGCGTCGATGCCGACGACCACCCCGAGGTCGGGGGAGAGGGCGAAGCGGCGCGCGGGGCGGCCGGAGCGGTAGCTGCCCGCGACGCGGGCGTTGGGGAGTTCTCGCAGCACCTCGGCGCCGACGAGCGTGTCGATCGCGTCGATGGCGGTGGAGCGGGTCAGCGAGGTGCCGGCCATGACGTCGGTGGCGGTGAACTCGCCGGCGTTCCAGGCGAAGTCGAGGACGGCGCCGACGCTCGCGCGCCCGGTGCCCAGCCCGGTCGAGGCTTCTGCCATCCTCTTGCCTTCCTGTCGTCCGAATGAGAGAGTACCGGTCAGCGGAGTAAATTCGCTCATTAGATTTAGTAGTCGGATCTAAACCGGAAGGACGACGGTGTCTGGAAGACGAACACGCACGCTGCGGCTGATCGGCGGGGGCCTCGGTCTCGCGCTCGTCGGCGCCGCCCTCACGAGCTGCGCCGCCGGCTCGGGCGCGGAGACCATCCGCTTCACCTTCAGCAAGCGCGAGGCGATCGAGTTCATGACCGAGCTCGTCGCCGAGTACAACGCCTCGCAGGACGAGGTGAAGGTCGAGATCGACACCTCGGGCGTCGACGTCGTCTCAGCCAGCTTCGTGCGGGGCAATCCGCCCGACATCATGCTCGCCAACTACAACTACGAGGTCGCCCGCTTCGTGCAGCGTTGCGCGCTCAGCGACCTGTCGGAGACGGAGGCCGCCGCCGGCATCCGCGACGACCTGCAGCCGCTCATGGAGCAGTACGGCTCGTGCGAAGGTCGCACCAGCGCCCTGCCGTACTCGGTGATGGCGGCATCCGTCATCTACAACACGCAGATCTTCGAGGAGCAGGGCCTCGAGGTGCCCACCACCTGGGACGAGCTCATCGCCGTCTGCGACCAGCTCAAGGCCGCGGGCATCGACCCGTTCTACGGCACCTTCAAAGACGACTGGACCGTGGCCCAGGGCTGGTACGACTACACCGCCGGGGGATCGGTCGACACGATCGAGTTCTTCGACGCGCTCGCCGAGGAGGGGGCGGAGGTCGGCCCCGACTCCCCGGTGTCGTTCCAGAAGGACTTCGCCGAGCCGATGGACCGCATGATGCAGCTCGCCGAGAACTACACCAACGCGGATGCCCCGAGCCGGGCGTACGGCGACGGCAACCTCGCCTTCGCCAACGGCGAGGCGGCGATGTACCTGCAGGGGCCGTGGGCGTTCAGCGAGATCGCCAAGACCGCGCCCGACCTGCCCCTCGGCACCTTCCCGCTGCCGATGACCGACGACCCCGCCGACCTCGGCGTGCGCGTCAACATGGACCTCGCGGCGATGATCCCCGAGGAGTCCGCGCACAAGGAGGCCGCCCGCGACTTCCTCGAGTACCTCTACCTCCCCGAGAACATCGAGGAGTACAACGCCTCGCAGCTCGGGTTCACCCCCACGACGGATGCCCCGGCCCCCGACGATCCGCGGATCGAGGGGATGATCGAGTACTACGAGAACGGCCAGATCTATCAGGGCCCATCGGTGCTCGTGCCCAAGACCCTGCCGATCTTCAACTACGCCCAGGCGATGGTGCTCGGCGCCTCGACAGACGCCACGCTGCGGACCATGGATGCCGACTGGGCCCGCATCGCCTTCCGGGCACCCATCCCGTCGACGCAGGACAACGCCTCGGGTGAGGAGCCCGCATCATGAGCGCCACCACCACCCCCAGCGACAGCACCACGCTGCTCGTCACCGGAAAGCCGCGCGACCTCCGCCGGCACCGCCGCCGGGTCGAGCCGATCTACTACCTGTTCCTCCTGCCGACGCTCGTGCTGTTCACCCTCGCGATCACGGTGCCCGGGGTGATCGGCATCTTCTTCAGCTTCACCGACTCGATCGGGCTCGGCGAGTGGAGCTTCAACGGCTTCACGAACTACATCGCGATGTTCAGCGATCCGTCGATCCTGCAGAGCTACCTCTTCACATTCGGCTTCTCGATCGCCACGGTCATCGTGGTCAACGTCGTCGCGTTCCTGCTCGCCGTCGGCCTCACCTCGCGCATCCGCTTCAAGACCGGCCTGCGCACGGTGTTCGTGATCCCCATGGTGATCTCGGGCATCATCATCGCCTACGTCTTCAACTTCCTCTTCTCCAACTCCCTGCCGGCGGCGGGAGCGGCCACCGGCATCCCGTGGCTGTCGGAGAGCCTGCTCGCGAACCCCGACCTGGCCTGGGTGGCGATCGTGATCGTGACCGCATGGCAGGCGGTGCCCGGCACCCTGCTCATCTACATCGCCGGTCTGCTCTCGGTGCCCGGGGAGGTGTATGAGGCGGCGAGCATCGACGGCGCGGGCAAGGCGCAGCAGCTCACCCGCATCACCCTCCCGCTCGTGATGGGGTACGTCGTCATCAACGTCATCCTCGGATTCAAGGGCTTCCTCAACGCCTACGACATCATCGTCGGCCTCACCAACGGCGGTCCCGGCACCGCCACCCGCAGCGTCGCGATGACGATCATCGCGGGCTTCAACGGCGGCGACTACGCCTACCAGATGGCCAACGCGACCATCTTCTTCCTCGTCGCCGTGCTCATCTCCCTCCTCCAGCTCTCGCTGACGCGCGGAAGGAACGCCCTCTGATGTCGACCGAGACCCTCACCACCGCCCCCACCGGAGGCCGGAAGGCCAAGAAGCACGGGGAGCGCGTCAACTGGTCGGCGACGATCATCCTGCTCCTGTGCACCGTCACCGTGCTGCTCCCGCTGTACGTCACGATCTCCATGGCGTTCAAGACCACGGGTCAGGCGGTCGACGGCAACGCGTTCTCCCTGCCGGCGCCGTTCAGCATCGACGGCTTCGTCGAGGCGTGGAACCTCACGAAGTTCCCGGTCGGCGCGGGCATCTCGCTGCTCGTCACCGCGGGCACCGTGATCGCGACGATCGTGCTCGCCGCCTGGGCGTCGTACGCCATCGTGCGCAACTGGGATCGCCGGCTGTTCCGCTACTCGTTCTTCTACCTGCTCGCCGCGATGTTCATCCCGTTCCCCGTCGTCGCGCTGCCGCAGATCCAGCTCACCGGTCGCGTCGGGCTCGACAACCCGTTCGGGGTGATCATCCTCGCCACGATGTTCCAGCTGAGCTTCAGCGTGCTGCTGTTCACGGCGTTCCTGCGGTCGATCCCGATCGAGCTCGAGGAGAGCGCCCGCATCGACGGCGCCACCACCTGGCAGACCTTCTGGAAGCTCATCTTCCCGCTGCTCGCGCCCATGAGCGCCACGGTCGGCATCTTCGCGTTCCTCTACTCCTGGAACGACTTCATGATGCCGTCGCTCATCATCTCCGATCCCGCGATGCAGACGCTGCCCGTGCGGCAGAACCTCTTCCAGAACCAGTTCAGCAACAACTACAACGTCGCGTTCGCGTCGTACCTCATGGCGATGGCCCCGGCGATCCTCGCCTACCTGTTCACCCAGCGCTTCGTCATGGAGGGCGTCACGCAGGGTGCCGTCAAGGGCTGAACCGCCGACGCGCGCTTCCCCACCGACGCGCGCTTCCCGACCACCGCACGAAAGAAGGAGTTCCCCCCGCATGACCGATGCGCTTCTCACCGAGACCCGCGACGACCGCACGGCGGCCTGGTGGCGGCAGGCCGCCGTCTACCAGATCTACCCCCGCAGCTTCGCCGACGCGAACGGCGACGGACTCGGCGACATCCCGGGCATCCTGTCGAAGGTCGACTACCTCGCCGACCTCGGGATCGACGCCGTGTGGCTGAGCCCGTTCTATCCGTCGGCGCTCGCCGACGGCGGCTACGACGTCGCCGACTACCGCGACGTCGACCCCCGGCTGGGGACGCTCGCCGATTTCGACGCGATGGTCGAGGCGCTGCACGCCCGCGGCATCCACGTGATCGTCGACATCGTGCCGAACCACTCCTCCGACCAGCACGTGTGGTTCCAGGAGGCGCTCGCCGCCGGTCGCGGATCGGCCGCCCGCGACCGGTACATCTTCCGCGAGGGCACCGGTCCGGAGGGCGCGGAGCCACCGACCGACTGGGTGTCGGTGTTCGGCGGCGGTGCGTGGGAGCGGGTCGAGGACGGCCAGTGGTACTTCCACAACTTCGCCAAGGAGCAGCCCGACTTCAACTGGGACCACCCGGAGGTGCGCGCCGACTTCCTGAAGACGCTGCGCTTCTGGTCGGATCGCGGGGTCGACGGGTTCCGCATCGACGTGGCGCACATGCTCACGAAAGACCTCAGCGAGCCGCTGCCCTCACGCGCCGAACTGGATGCGATCGACCGCTCGACCGGCCGGCATCCGCTCATCGATCGCGACGACGTGCACGAGATCTACGCGGAGTGGCGCGCGGTGTTCGACGAGTACGACCCGCCGCGCACGGCCGTCGCCGAGGCCTGGGTCGACACCCCCGAGCGGCGCGCCCGGTACGCGTCGGCGGAGGGCCTGGGGCAGGCGTTCAACTTCGACCTGCTCGAGGCCGACTTCGACGCCGTGCAGTTCCGCGGCATCATCGACGACAACCTCGCCCAGGCCCGGATCTCGGGGTCGTCGACGACGTGGGTGCTGTCGAACCACGACGTGACGCGGCACGCCACGCGCTACGGTCTCGCCCCGCTGCAGGGCCGGGCGGTGAAGCAGGGCACCGAGTGGGTCGCCGCCGGCGGACCCGACGCCATGCTCGACCGCGAGCGCGGTCTGCGCCGCGCGACGGCCGCGTC
>DAMDKH010000158.1:351-4813 GCA_032099965.1 Microbacterium sp. | reverse complement strand
CCAGGCCCCGGTCGCCGGAGCCTGATCCACGGATATCCCTGAAGGGGGCGGATGCTGCGGCATCCGCCCCCTTCAGCGTCCGTGCCCCGTCGGCGCCGCCGGCGGTCGCGGCGGGGACACCCACGCCACCAGCACGACCGAGATGATCATCAGCAGGAACCACGACCCGAGCTTGCTCGGCGAGACGAGCTGCCACCCTCCCGTCTGGTCGGGGTAGGCCCACGCTCCGGCGAGGGTTCCGATGTTCTCGGCGAACCAGATGAAGACCGCGACGCCGGCGAACGCCAGCAGCAGCGGGATGCGCAGCGTGCGTCGCCACACCCGGGCGTGCAGCACGGTCGGGGCCCAGAGCACGACCACGACGGCGAGCAGCACCCATCGCGCGTCCCACCAGAAGTGGTGGGTGAAGAAGTTGACGTAGACGGCTCCCGCGACGAGCGCCGTCGCGGTGCGCGGCGGATACCGGTGGAAGCTGAGGTCGAACAGCCGGTACACGCGCACCATGTACGACCCCACCGCCGCGTACATGAACCCGCTGAAGAGCGGGACGCCGCCGATGCGCAGCACCCCGTCGGCCGCATACGCCCACGACCCGACGTCCGTCTTGAACAGCTCCATGACGGTGCCCGTGAGGTGGAAGAGCACGATCACCCAGAGCTCACGCCCGGTCTCGAGCCGGAACACGAGCATCGCGACCTGGATGAGCACGGCGGTGAGGGTCAGGGCGTCGTTCCGGGCCAGCACCGCATCGTCGGGGTACCAGAGGCGTGCGGCGACGATGGCGACGAGGAGGGCGGCACCGAAGACGCATGCCCACGCCTGCTTGAGCACGAACACCCCCGTCTCGACGAGGAGCGAGCGGAGGCCGTCGACGGGGGCGTCGCGGAGCATCCGGTGCGCGACGGCGTCGATGCGGCGCTCGAGCGGAGTGGCACGTTGCATCGGGCGAGGCTATCGGGGCTCGTGGCGAGCACGCCGGGAGAATCCCGCCAGAGCGCCGGGAGGATGCGTCAGGGGTGCCGCGGGGACGTGCCGGAGGCGCGTTCGATCAACCGGGCGACCATGTCGTCGGCGGTCGTGTTCTCCCCCGGGCGATTCGGCTTGCCGCTGCCGTGGTAGTCGCTGGAACCGGTCACGAGGAGATCGTGCTGGACGGCGAGTCGCCGCAGCAGCGCTTTGCCCTCGGGGGTGTTCTCGCGGTGGTCGACCTCGAAGCCCGCGAGTCCGGCGTCGATGAGGCGCTCGAGGAACGGCACCGGCATCATGCGATCGCGTCCGGCCGTGACGGGGTGCGCGATGATCGCCACTCCCCCGGCGCCGGTGATGAGTCGCACGGCGGTGAGCGGGTCGGGCGCATAGTGCGGCTCGTAGTACCCCTCCCGGGGGTGCAGGATGCCGTCGAAGGCCTCCGTGCGGTCCCTGACGATGCCGCGGGCGATCAGGGCGTCGGCGATGTGGGGACGACCGACGGTGGCGTCCGCCGTGGTCTGCGCCAGCACGTCCTCCCACTGCAGGTCGTAGTCGCGGCCGATGCTGCGGACGATGCGCTCCGCTCGACCGACCCGGTCGCCCCGGATGCGCGCGGTCTCGGCGCGGAGGGCGGGGTCCTCGGGATCGAACAGGTACCCCAGCACGTGCACGCTGCGCCACTCGTGCTTCGCCGACAGCTCCATGCCGGGAAGGAAGGTCATGTCGAGCGCGTCGGCGGCCTCCGCGGCCTCCGCCCACCCCGATGTGCGGTCGTGATCGGTGAGCGCGACCGTGCGCACCCCGTGCGCGTGAGCCTGCCGCACGACCTCCGCCGGGGGCTCGGTGCCGTCGGAGTGGTTCGAGTGCAGATGCAGGTCGGCGGGACCGGCGAATCGACGGAGGAGCTCAGGGGCCATCCTCCGAGCGTACCGAGGGTGTCGGAGCGGCGAGTTCACAGGAGTTCGCTCCTAGTCTGGAGGGGATGCTTCGCCTTCTCGGAATCCTCGTCACCGTGCTGTTCGCCGCAGCCACGGCGGTCGTCGTGTGGCCGCAGTTCTTCCGCCTCGAGCAGACGTATCCGTTCGCGCAGATCGTGGCCGTGCGGGGCCTGGTCCTCGTCGCCTTCGTCGCGATCGCCGCCGTCGCGCTCCTGCTCCTGCTCGCCCGTCCGCTGCGCGGCTTCGCGGCCTCCGTCCTCATCGTCGCCCTGCTCGGAGCGGGAGCGACCGGGATCATCGGGGCGACCCGCGGATTGGGGTCGTCGGCACTGCCCGAGAAGACCGACACCAGCGTGCGCGTGCTCACCTGGAACACGGCCGGCGAGGCGGTCGGCGCGGAGCAGATCGCCCAGCAGATCCTCGACCAGGGTGCCGACATCGTCGCCCTCCCGGAGACCACGGAGGCGGTCGGCGAGCGCATCGCGATCATGCTGCGCGAGCAGGGGCATCCGATGTGGGTCCATCACGTGCAGTTCCGCCCCGACATCCCCGACGGTCCGCAGTCGTGGCAGACCACGGTGCTCGTCTCCCCCGATCTCGGCGAGTACTCGGTGATCGAGTCGTCGGAGGACGGCAGCAGCAACACCGGCTCCGTGCCGAGCGTGGTGCTCATGCCGATCGACGGCGAGGGGCCGACGATCGTGGCGGTCCATGCCGTGGCTCCGCGCCAGGAGGAGATGACCCAGTGGCAGGCCGACCTGTCGTGGATCGCCGACCAGTGCCCCGCGGGCGACGTCATCCTCGCCGGTGACTTCAACGCCACCCTCGACCACATGGCGGGCCTCGGCGTCGACGGCGGAGACGTCGGCTACTGCCGCGACGTGGCCTCCCGCACCGGCAGCGGCATGCACGGCACCTGGCCGAGCTCGCTCCCCGCTCTCGCCGGCGCTCCGATCGACCACGTCATGGCGTCGGCGAACTGGCGCCCCACCGGTTCGACGGTGCTCGACGACGCGGGCGGGAGCGACCACCGCGCGCTGGTCGTGCAGCTCGAGCCCGTCGGCTGACCGCGCCGCCGTCCTCGCCGTGGTCAGATGAGAGACTGGGGAGATGAGCACCGCAGCCGAGCACGACACGATCGCTGAACCCGAGGCCGAGAACAGCAACACCAATCGCAGGCAGCCGTTCCCCGACGGTTTCCTCCGCACGATCTCGACCGGGTGGGCCGAGCGACCGGAGACCCTCCCCGCCGCCCGTGAGCAGGCCTCCTTCGCCGCTCGTCGTCGTGCGGCGCTCTCCGCGGCCTTCCCCGGCAAGCGCCTCGTGCTCCCGGCCGGCTCGCTGAAGCAGCGCAGCAACGACACCGACTACGTGTTCCGCCCGCACTCCGCCTTCGCGCACCTCACCGGGTGGGCCTCCGACACCGAGCCCGACTCGGTGCTTGTCTTCGACCCGACCGACGGGGGCCACGACGTCACGCTGTACTTCCGCGAGCGCGCCGACCGCACGACCACCGAGTTCTACGCCGACGCGACCGTCGGGGAGTTCTGGATCGGCCCGCGCCCGTCGCTCGCCGGCGTCGCGTCCGACCTCGCGATCGCGACGGCACACCTCGACGGCTACACGCCGACGGAGGACGCGCTCGTGCTCGACGAGGACGAGGCCCTCACGCGGTTCGTCTCGGAGCTGCGGCTCATCAAGGACGAGTACGAGATCGCGGAGATGCGACGGGCCGTCGACATCACGGCCGCCGGGTTCGACGACATCATCCGCGAACTGCCGTCCGCGGTGGCGCACCACCGCGGCGAGCGCGTCGTGGAGGGCGTGTTCCACCGGCGCGCACGGGAGGACGGCAACGGCGAGGGCTACGACACCATCGCGGCCTCCGGCCCGCACGCCTGCTACCTGCACTGGACGCGCAACGACGGCGCCGTCGTGCCCGGCGACCTCATCCTCGTCGACGCGGGCGTCGAGGCCGACAGCCTCTACACCGCCGACATCACCCGCACGCTCCCCGTGTCCGGCACGTTCACCGACGTGCAGCGCAAGGTGTACGAGACGGTGCGCGAGGCGGCCGACGTCGCTTTCGCCGCGGCGAAGGTGGGGGTGCGGTTCCGCGACATCCACGCCGCCGCGATGACGGTCATCGCGGCGCGCACCGCGGAGTGGGGCCTGCTCCCGGTGACCGCCGAGGAGGCGTTGGATGCCGACCGCGGCGGTCAGCACCGTCGCTACATGGTGCACGGCACGTCGCACCACCTGGGCATCGACGTGCACGACTGCGCGCAGGCCCGTCGCGAGATGTACTACGACGGCATCCTCGCTCCGGGCATGGTGTTCACGATCGAGCCCGGCCTCTACTTCCAGATCGACGACCTGACGGTGCCCGCCGAGCTGCGCGGCATCGGTGTGCGCATCGAGGACGACATCCTCATGACCGAGGAGGGTCCGGTCAACCTCTCGGCCGGCATCCCGCGCACCGCCGACGAGATCGAGGCGTGGATCGCGCGGGTCCAGGGCTGAGTCGGAGCGGCTTCGCCGCGGCGCTCAGAGCG
>DAMDKH010000158.1:0-341 GCA_032099965.1 Microbacterium sp. | reverse complement strand
CGGCGAAGTCCGCGATGAACGGGGCGAGTGCGGCGCCCGCCTCGTCGGCGGAGCGCTTCTCGCCCGCGACGTCGAAGCTGTGCCCTCCGCCGTCGACCCAGGCGACCTCGGCCCGCTGGCAGGTCGCGATCACCTCGGCGAACTGGTCGAGCGGCTGGATGAACGGATCCTTCGTCCCCTCGATGAAGAGCTGCGGCTCGCGGATCGCGGGCAGATGGTCGACGCGCAGCTTCTCCGGAGCGCCCGGCGGGTGCAGGGGGTATCCGAGATACACGAGCGCGTCCACCTCGAGGCCCTCGGCGACGGCCATCGACGCCATGCGCCCGCCGTACGACTTGCCG
>DAMDKH010000157.1:0-4817 GCA_032099965.1 Microbacterium sp. | reverse complement strand
CCTGGGGTTCTGTTCGTTCATGCGTCTCTCTCTTCCTCGACGGCGCCCCGAAGTCGGGTGCGCACCCGTGAGAGACGGTTCCGGACCACGGCGTGGCTGACCCCGAGCCGTTCGGCTGCGGCCTGATAGCCGTAGCCCTCGGCGGCGCACAGGCGGAGGATCTCGCGGTCGAGGTCGCTGAGCGTGCCCACCTCGTCGGCGATCCGGGCCGCCAGTGCGGCGGTGATCACCTGCTCCTCGACGTCGACCGTGTCGGCGACGCTCTCGCCGACGGCATCCGTCGTGTGCGCCCGATCCCGACGTCGCTGACGCAGCCGGTTCGCCGCCTGGAAGCGGCAGATCGTCGCCAGCCACGGCAGGAGCGAGTCGCTGCGCAGCTCCAGCCCCGGGAGCTTCCGCCACGCCGCCAGGAAGGTCTCCTGGGTGACGTCCTCGGCGTCGGATGCCTCGGCGAGGATGCCGTGGGCGATCCAGTACACGGGGCGCACGTGGGCGCGGTACAGCTCGCGGAAGGCGTTCTCGTCACCGCGTGCGGCCTGCGCCGCCCAACTCTGGTCACTCGTCTGTGCGGGCATCCTGTTCCGTTCGGTGTCTCTCACAGGGGAAGTGTCCGGGAGCGCCTCATCGTCTCAGATCCGCCGGACTGGACTAGCATGGCCTCTGCGAGGGGGAGTATCCCGGATCCGCGCGTAACGTCATCACGAGCACCGCTGTCGCTGCTCCGGGCGCGCGCCGCACACGGTGCGGGGGAGAGACCCTCGATTCCCGTCGTCCCCTCGCGAAAGCTGTGCTGCTCGTGGAAATCCCCACCTGGTTCGAGATCACGTCGATGGTCGTCCTGTCGATCATCCTCATCGCCGACCTTCTCCTCATCCGGCTGCGGCCCCACATCCCCTCCGCCAAGGAGTCGACGCTGTGGGTGGTGTTCTACGTCGGACTCGCGCTGCTGTTCGCCGTCCTCCTCGGAAATGTCGGGGGGTGGGGCAACGCCGGGGACTTCATCACCGGGTGGGCGCTGGAATACAGCCTTTCGGTCGACAACCTGTTCGTGTTCGTGCTGATCATGGCCCAGTTCGCCGTGCCTCGACGCCTGCAGCAGCAGGTGCTGATGGTGGGCATCATCATCGCCCTCGTCCTGCGCGGCGCGTTCATCCTGGTGGGCGTCACCATCATCGAGAACTTCTCGCCCATCTTCTACGTCTTCGGCGCCTTCCTCGTGTGGACGGCGATCAAGCAGGCGCTGCCCGAGGGGGAGCACGACGACGACGTGCGTCGGGAGAACTTCATCGTGCGTCTGCTGCGGCGCACGGTCGACATCAGCGAGAGCTACGACGACGCGAAGATCCGCACCACCGTCGACGGCAGGCGCATGTGGACGCCGATGATCATCGTGTTCATCACGATCGGCGTCACGGATCTCATCTTCGCGATCGACTCCATCCCCGCCATCTTCGAGATCACCACCAACGGCTTCCTCGTGTTCTCGGCGAACATCTTCGCCCTCATGGGGCTCCGGCAGCTCTACTTCCTCCTCGGCGGTCTCCTCGATCGGCTGCGGTACCTGCACTACGGCATCGCCGTCATCCTCGGCTTCATCGGCGTCAAGCTGATCCTGCACGCCCTGCACGTCAACGAGCTGCCCTTCATCAACGGCGGCGAGCACGTCGAGTGGGTGCCGGACATCGACAACATGGTCTCGCTCGGAGTGATCCTCGTCTCCATGACGGTCGCCACCGTGGCGAGCCTGATCGCGTCGTCCCGCGAGAAGCGTGCGGCGACGTCCGCCCCGACCGCGGAGTGAGGGCGGGGCTGCTCAGCGAGCCGACCAGAGGAGTTCCGCCTCGAGCGTGAGGTCGATGACCTGCCGGAGGAGCGCCCCGACGGTGGTGGACTGCAACAGCACGTAGCGGTCGTATTCGCCGAGCGGGGCGATCGCGGCGAGTTGCCACGCGGCGGCGAGGGGGTCGTCGGAGAGCTCGGTGCCGGCATCCCAGCGCGCCTCCGGGGCGATCGTGAGGGCGCGCCGCACGATCGACTCCGCCTCCCGGCGCAGCGGAGCCAGCGCCTCGTTCCAGACCAGGCCGGGGAGGGCGGTGACGTCGGCACGCGGAAACGGGTCGTCGCCGTGCCACCGGTCCACCGTGAATCGCTCCGTGCCCACGGCGACGATCCGGAGCGTCTCCGCCCCGGCCGAGACGCTCACGAGCCGGGCCATGGTGCCGACCGTGCTGCGTTGGTCTCCCCCTCCCGCCTCGTGCCCGCGCTCGATGAGCACGACACCGAAGCGGGGGTCCTCCTCGTCGAGGAGCTGCCCGATCATGCGGAGGTACCGCGTCTCGAACACCCGGAGCGGCAGAGGGCTGTAGGGCAGGAGGACCGAGCCGAGGGGGAACATCGGAGTCGCCGTCATGACCCCCAGTCAACACCGCCCGACGTACAGTGAACAGATGCGCAGACCCCGCCCCGTCATTCCCGCCCCCGGCCAGGAGTCGGTCTGGGACTACCCCCGTCCGCCGCGGGTCGAGTCGGTGCCGCAGCGGGTCACGATCCGCCTCGGCGGAGAGCTCGTCGCCGACACCGTGCGGTCGGTGCGGGTGTTGGAGACGAGCCACCCTCCGGTGTACTACCTGCCCATCGCGGACTTCGCCGACGGCGCCCTCCGCGACGCTCCCGGGTCGTCGTTCTGCGAATTCAAGGGCGCCGCCCGGTACCTCGACGTGCGGGGTGGGGGAGTCGTGCGCGCGGGCGCCGCGTGGAACTATCCCGACCCGTCCGCCGGCTTCGAGACGCTGAGCGATCGGGTGGCCGTCTACGCCGGGCAGATGGACGAATGCACCGTCGGAGGAGAGATCGTCAGCGCCCAGCCCGGCGGCTTCTACGGAGGATGGGTCACATCATCGGTCGTCGGACCGTTCAAGGGCGTGCCCGGCTCGATGGGCTGGTAGGCCGTCGAGCGGCCCTCCGCTCAGAACGCGCCGAGGTTGGCGTGCACGCCGCCGTCGGCGTACTCGCGGCGCAGGATGCCGCGTCGACGAAGGATGGGGATGAGTTCGTCGAGCGTGCGGTGCAGGCTCACCGGGTGGAAGTCGCCCCACAGCAGCACGCCGTCGTTGCCCCATTCACCGAGCTCCTCGACCAGATCGGCGAACTCCTCGGCCGTTCCGACGAAGCCGCTCCGATCGTTGATCCGCCCGGCGCGAGCCATCGCGGTGAGATGGGCGCGCAGCGGCGCCTCCTCCCCGCGGTCGCCCACCAGTCGTTGGATGCTGCCGCGCGACACGTGCGCGCCGAACACCGCCGGGTCGAGCGGCCGGTCGAGGTCGAGGGCGGTGAGGTCGGTCTCGAGGTCGCTGGACTGCTTGCGCGCGACCTGGAGGAGCGCGGCGTCGTCGGGATGGGCGGATGCCGCGACGAGACGGTCGGCCTCCTCCGCCGACGAGACGATCACGGGCTGGATCGCGAAGAGCACCTTGACGTCTTCCGGCTGGCGTCCCTCCCGGCGCGCCGCGTCGTGGATCTTCTCCCGGTACGCCCGCACGGACGCCTCATGCAGCGGCGCGAGCGCGAGCTGCACATGGGAGTTGCGGCCCGCGAACCCGAGCCCCCGGCCGGAGCCGCCCGGCGATGCGATCGCGGGCTCACCATCGGTGAAGGGCACGGCGTTGAGCGGGCCGTCGAACGCGAAGTGCTCCCCGCGGTGGCGCACGGCGTGCAGCCGCGACCCGTCTGCGAACACATCGGTGGCGCGATCCCGCACGAGAGCGCCGTCGTCCCAGCTGTTCCAGAGGCGGCGGACGCCGTCGAGCCACTCCTCGGCCCGGTCGTACGCTTCGTCGTGCCCGAGCGGGGGAGCGTCCGAGAAGTGCCGCGCGCTGCCGGTGTCGGTGACCACGTTCAGGCCGAGCCGGTGGCCGCTGAGGTGATGGAGCGACGCGAACTGACGGGCGGCGGTGTACGGCAGCGTCGCCGCCGGGTTCACGGTCGGGAACACGCCGAGGTGGCGGGTGGCCTGGAAGAGGTACGGCGCGAGCAGCAGCGGATCGTGCTTCGGGCCGCCGAACGCGTGGCGGATGCGGAGGTCGAGGGTCTCGGGGGAGCCGAGCGATGGCGCATCCTCGATGATGACCAGGTCGAAGCCGGCCTGCTCCAGCGTGCGGGCCGCCTCCTGGTAGATCTCCGGTCGCGTCCAGTCGTAGTCCCAGTCGAGGGCCGGGGATCCCCAGCCCTGAGGGCCGAAACCCCGTGCGAGGAACCACCCGAAGTGCTGCAGGCGGCTCATGCCACGACCTCCCGGACGGAGGTCAGGGCTCGATCGAGGTCGCCGATGAGGTCGTCGACGTCCTCGATGCCGATCGAGAGCCGCAGGGTGCCCGGGCGCACGCCCAGCGCCTCGCGCGCGTCGTCGGTGTGGCGAGCGTGACTCGTCGTGCCCGGGTGCAGCACGAGCGACCGCACGTCGCCGATGTGGGTCATGTGCACGAACACGTCGACGCTCTCGACGAACGAGCGGGCGGCGGGGAGTCCACCACGCAGGGTGAAGGTGAAGATCGAGCCGTAGCCCCCGGAAAGGTAGCGGCCGGCGAGCCGGTGGTGCGGGTGGTCGGCGAGCCCGGCGTAGTCGACGCTCTCGACCTCCGGGTGGGCCGCCAGCCACTCCGCCACGGCGAGGGCGTTGCGGGACTGGCGCTCCACGCGCAGACCCAGCGTCTCCGCCCCCTGTCCGATCAGGAAGGCGTTCAGCGGGGACGGCGAGGCGCCGAACCGGGGGGCGACCGATTCCCGGGCATACGCGATGCGCGCGAGGCCGCCGTGCCGCG
>DAMDKH010000156.1:0-4903 GCA_032099965.1 Microbacterium sp. | reverse complement strand
ATCGTGCACGCCGGCGCGCACGATCGTCGACGCCCGCAACTGCCTGGATCCCGCCGCGTGGCGCGCCGCGGGCTGGACCTACCACGGGATGGGGCGTCCGTGACCTCTCCGCGCGTCAGCATCGTCGTCCGCACCAAGGACCGACCGGACTTCCTCGCGCGTGCGCTGGCGAGCATCACCGCCCAGACCCACGAGTCGTGGGAGGCGATCATCGTCAACGACGGTGGAGCGGCGGCCTCGGTCGCCGACGTCGTCGCGAAGGTCCCGCGAGCCGACCACCGCGACCGCATCCGGGTCATCGACCACGCCGAGTCCCGCGGACGCTGGGTGTCGGCCAACGCCGGCGTGCTCTCGGCCACCGGCGAGTTCCTCGTGCTGCACGACGACGACGACTCCTGGCACCCGGACTTCCTCGCGCGCGCCGTCGACTATCTCGACGGCCACCCGGAGCGCCAGGGTGTCGTGTCCCGCATCGAGATCATCTGGGAGCGCGCGGAGCACGGGCGGTTCGTGGAAGAGGGGCGCGAGGAGTTCCAGGCCCACCTGAGCGCTCCCCTGCTGTCCGACACGCTCCTCTTCAACCGGTTCGTCCCCATCGGGTTCCTGTACCGTCGCTCGCTGCACGCGGAACTCGGCCTCTACGACGACGCGCTGCCGGTCGTCGGCGACTGGGACTTCAACCTCAAGGTCCTCGCGCGCGGACCGCTCGAGTACCTCGGTGACACTCCGTTGGCATACTGGCATCAGCGTCGCGGGGCGACGGGAGTCGCCGCGAACAGCGTCGCCGGAGCGCGCGACGACCACAGCGCCTACGACGCCCGCATCCGCGAGGAAGCGCTCCGCGGCTGGGTCGAGGAGAACGGCACCGGGCTCGTGCTGTACCTGACGAAGTTCATCGACCAGCGATTCGTCGACGTCGAGAACGGCATCCGCGCCGAGATCGCCGCCTCGTCGCTGTGGCGGCGCGTCTCCCGCCGGCTGCGTCGCCCTCGTCGGCGCTGACGACGACTCGCCGACCCACGACGCCACGACGCCACGACGCCACGACGCCACGACGCCACGACGCCACGTTCACCGCGCGCACGACGTCGCTGAACCGCGCCCACCGTCCCGCACGACGTCACCGACGCCGTGCGGCCCTTCCTCGGCCCGTCAGCCCTTCAGGCGCTCCACGGCCTCGTCGATCGGGCCGTCGTACACCTTCTTGCCCTTGGCGATGACGATGCCGCGCGTGCACAGCTCCTTCACCATGTTGGTGTCGTGGCTGACGACGAGCATCGTCACACCGCGCCCCGTGAGCTCCTTGATCTTCACCGCGCACTTGGCGCGGAACGGCGCATCACCGACGCTCAGCACCTCGTCGACGAGCAGCGTGTCGAGCTTCACATGGATGGCCACGGAGAACGCCAGGCGCATGAACATGCCCGACGAGTAGTGCTTGACCTCCTGGTCGATGAACTCGCCGATCTCGGAGAACTCGACGATCGCATCGAACTTCTCGTCGGTCTCCTTGCGCGACATCCCGAGGATCGCCGCGTTCAGGTAGACGTTCTCGCGACCGGAGAGATCAGGGTGGAAGCCGGCGCCGACCTCGATCAGCCCGGCCACGCGACCGCGCGTGAGCACCCGTCCGGAGTCGGGCTCGAGCACACCGGAGACCAGCTTCAGCGTCGTCGACTTGCCCGACCCGTTCATCCCGAGGATGGCGACGGACTCCCCCTCGCCCACCTGGAAGCTGATGTCGTCGAGCGCGAGAAAGTGGTCGGTGCCGACCTTCTTGCGCTGGATCCAGCCGATGAACGCCTCCTTGAAGGAGTGCGAATTGCGTCGGAGGAAGAACTTCGACGCGTTCTCGACGATGATGGTCGGCGGCGTTGCGGTCTCGACCGCGATCATTTCTTGCATGTCACAGGTCCTGGGCGAAGCTGCGCTCGAAGCGCCGGAAGACGGTCTGGCCGATCACGAGCATGACGAGACTCGCCACACCGGCCGCGATCATGTACACGCCGAAGTGCGGCGGGAGTCCCGGGGTGGACGACGCCGTGGGCGCCCAGAAGCCCACATGGAAGAGCTCGGCGGCGACGGTCAGGGGGTTCGACATGTAGATGTGGAACAACCACGACGGCATCTTGTCGATCACGAGCGTCCACATGTAGAGCACCGGAGACGTCCAGGTCGAGAACATGCGGATGATCTCGACGACGTTCTGCGCGTCGCGGAACCGCACGTTGATGCCGCCGAAGAACAGCCCGAGGCCGGTCGCGAACACGAGCACGATCAGCACCGCGCCCAGCACGGCCGCTATCCCGAGCATCGACGGCGTCCACCCCAACAGGATGCAGATGATCAGCAGCACCGCCACCTGTGGCAGGAAGTGCACGAATGCCACGATGATCGCGGCCACCGGGAACAACTCTCTCGGCAGATAGATCTTGCGCACCAAGGGGCCGTTGTCGACGATCGAGTTCGTGGCGTTGCTGAACCCCTCGTTGAAGAGGTTGATGATGACGATGCCGGAGAACAGGTAGATCGCGAAGTTGTCGACATCACGATGGATGTTGAGGATGATCCCCATGACGAAGTAGTACACCGCGAACTGCGACAGCGGCTTGACGTACGACCACGTCCAGCCGAGAACCGAGTTGCGGTACCGCGTCGCGGTGGCCTTGCGTACCAGGAGGCGCAGGAGATAGCGCCGCCTGAAGACGTCGAGCACTCCACGGCCGCGCCCCGGAGATTGATACAAGCGCGCGTCGACCGTGCTCACCTGACTACCACCACGCCTCCTCGTCGCGCGCCCGAACGGCGCGCATACCGTCGTCCATCGTATCCCGTCCGCCTGTGCGTGAACCGCCAGACGGACGGGATACGGGGATCAGGGAAGCCGCAGAGTGGCGCAGTTGGCGGCCGAGAGCTCGGTGACCGCCTGGCCCGCCGCGTCGGTCACCGGGGTGAACACGCCGGCCGACGCCGAGTACAGCTGTCCGCTGCACTTCACGAGGGGCGTCACGGGTCCGGCCTTCGGCATGGCGGCTGCGGCCGCGTCGGAGATCGCCACCGCGGAGCGGGGCAGTCCGAGCGCGTCGGCGACCGTCCAGGAGTTGAGGTAGACCAGTCGGCCCGCGTCGGACAGGTAGGCCCGCCCGTCGCCCGGCGTCACCACGAATCCGATGTCGGTGCGGATCGGGGCGCCCAGCGGCAGCGACGAGAACTCCGTCGCCGTGAGCGTCACCACCCGCGCCGTGCCCGGGCCGTTGAGCGCCGAGAGGGTGGCCGGGTTGGCCACGTGACGCAGCGTCGACTGCGAGGCGACGTGCACCTTCGAGTCGCCGGCCGCATGCACGAAGAGCGTCGATGCGGTGTCGTTGGCCACGCGAAGCACGCCGCAGGTGCGGGCGTCGAGCGCGGCGACGCCGAACCCTTCGCTGGAGGTGACCCGGTAGAGCGATCCCCCGGCCGTGAAGTAGGTCTTCGCGTTGCACGTGAGGAAACGGCCGAGATCGTTCGTCGTCCGGTACTGGGCGAGCGCGGATGCGGCGACGTTCTTGGTCACCGTGGGGGCGAGGCCCATGCTCGTCGCCAGATCGAACGACGGCACGTAGTGCAGCTCGCCGTCGAGCGAGGGCAGGTAGACCTTCGACGACCCGGCGATGGTGAGGAACTGCCCCGGGATGAACCGGGTCGGGAGCGCCTTGTACTTCTTCGCGGCGACGGCGGCGGGCATGGTCGCCGCGTAGCCGGTCGTCTTCTGCCCCCAGGCCGCGGCGGCCGCGGACGAGTGGTACGGAGCGAGGTCGGCACCTTCGATGACGAACCAGCGAGCGTCACCGGCGACGTTGACCCGCGCGGTCATCTCCGCACCGGCTCCGGGCTTGCGGAAGTCGTCGGAATCGAACCGCGTCAGGGCCGAGCAGTTCCCTCCCCAGCCGGCGACCAGCTCGCACGTGGCGAACCGATGGGTCTTCCCGCCGTCGAGGTAGGCGACGGCGCCGGTGGCGGCATCGTGCAGGAACAGCGTGGCCGCGCCTCCCTGACGCAGCGAGGCGATGTGCGCGTTCGTCGTCGGCGCCGGGTTGCCGTACGCCCACTTGTACTGCGGCCAGACGTCGGCGCCGACGTGGTAGGCCGTGCCGTTCGTGATGGCGTAGATGTCGTTGCCGACGTTGACGAGGGGGCCGTCCGGGCGCTTGACCGACTGGGTCGAGCCGAACCAGTCGGTGAAGTAGTTGTAGAAGTTGCGGTTGCCGTAGGCCGAGCATCCGTCGCCCGTGCCGTAGCCGGCGCGCAGAGCGGCCGCGTTCGGCTGGTAGGGCGTGTAGTAGTAGAGGGCCGACGTCGCCTTGTTGGCGACGTACACCGGCGCCGTGCCGCAGGCAGAGTTCGGGTTGAAGAGGATGTTCCAGGTGCGACCGGGCGCGTACCACTGGAACCAGCGTCCCTCCATGTAGATCTGCATCTGCCGCGCGGCACCGTAGATCTGGTGGAAGAAGCCGACGTAGTTCGGGTCGCACGGAGCGGTGTCGGGGCAGCCCTGGCCGAGCGCGATGTTGTAGCGCCAGTCGCTGGGCCACGTGTGCGTGACGAGCCCCTGCTCCTTCTGCAGCATCACGATGAGCACCTGCGGGTTGATGTTGCAGGCCTGCGCGACACGGAAGATGATCCTCGCGGCGGACTCGTTGGGGGCGCCCGTGTATCCGCTGCAGTACGCGTCACCGGGGCGGGTGACGGAGTTGATGCGGAAGTCCTTGAGGCAGACGTAGCCGCTCTGGCAGCTCGCGACCTTGCTGTTGAAGAAGCTCTGGATCTGCGCCTCCGTCATCGTCGACCGGTCTGTGAAGACCGCGTCGCTGATGATGTTGCCCGCGTTGAACCCGGCGAGCGAGGTCTTCGCGATGCCGGAGGC
>DAMDKH010000155.1:0-4958 GCA_032099965.1 Microbacterium sp. | reverse complement strand
GTGACGACCGCGGGGATGAGCGCCCCCTTGTCCCGCGTCGATCTGACGATCGCGACGCTCCCGAGCGGGACGGCACTCGACGCGACGGTCGCCGAACGCCTCGCCGCGGAGGGAGGCGCTCTGTTCGACGCCGCCTACGCCCCCTGGCCGTCGGCTCTCGCCGCCGCGTGGGGGAGTGCGCCGGTGATCTCGGGGCTCGGGATGCTGCTGCACCAGGCGGTGCGCCAGATCCGCATCTTCCGGCACGGCGACCCCGCGGTGGCGCTGCCCGACGAGGCGGCGGTGATCGCGGCGATGCGGGCAGCCCTCGTCGACGCATCGTGAAACGCACCGCGCGCCGCATGGGAGACTAGAGCAATGCTCCGCGTGCTGACGGCCGGCGAATCCCACGGCCCCGAACTCATCGCCATCATCGAGGGCCTGCCGTCGGGCGTCCCCGTCGTCGCCGACGCGATCCAGGCCGATCTCCAGCGTCGCAAGTTGGGCTACGGGCGCGGATCGCGGATGAAATTCGAGCAGGACGAGCTGACGATCTCCGGCGGCGTGCGCCACGGGCGGACGCTGGGGAGCCCTGTCGCCCTGCGCATCGGGAACACCGAATGGCCCAAGTGGACCGAGGTGATGAGCCCGGAGCCGATGGAGCTCACGGAGAAGTCGCGCGGCCGCGGGGCGCCGCTCACGCGTCCGCGCCCCGGCCACGCCGACCTCGTGGGCATGCAGAAGTACGACTTCGACGAGGCGCGTCCGATCCTCGAACGTGCCAGTGCCCGCGAGACCGCGGCGCGCGTCGCTCTCGGCGCGGTCGCCCGCTCGTTCCTCGGTGAACTGGGCATCCGTCTCGTGAGCCACACCCTCGCGATCGGTCCCGTGCAGGTCCCCCCGCACGCGCCGCTGCCGACGCCCGACGACGTCGACGCGCTGGACGCCGACCCGCTGCGGTGCTTCGACGCCGAGACGTCCGCGCTGATGGTCGCGGAGGTCGATGACGCGAAGAAGGACGGCGACACCCTCGGCGGCATCGTCGAGGTGCTCGCCTACGGACTTCCGCCGGGGCTCGGCTCTCACGTGCATTACGACCGCCGCCTGGACGCCCGCCTCGCGCAGGCGCTGATGAGCATCCAGGCCATCAAGGGCGTCGAGGTCGGCGACGGTTTCGAGACCACGCGCCGACGGGGTTCCGCCGCGCACGACGAGTTGTTCGTCGCCGACGGCGGCATCACCCGCGGCACCGATCGCGCCGGCGGGATCGAGGGCGGCATGTCCACGGGCACGGTGCTCCGTGTACGCGCCGGAATGAAGCCGATCGCGACCGTTCCGCACGCGCTGCGCACGATCGACGTCTCCACCGGCGAGACCGCCACGGCGCACCACCAGCGTTCGGACGTGTGCGCGGTGCCCGCTGCGGGCGTCGTCGCCGAGGCGATGGTGGCGATCGAGCTGGCCCGGGCCGTGCTCGAGAAGTTCGGCGGCGACAGCATCCGCGAGACGCGTCGCAACCTCGACGGCTACCTGCAGGGCATCCCCGACGAGCTGCGCACGGCGCCCGCCTCGGAGGCGGCGCTTCTCGCCCATGACGACCGGGGCTGAACGGCTCGACCTCGTGCTCGTCGGCCCGATGGGCGCGGGGAAGACCAGCGTCGGTCGACGCGTCGCGCGCCGGCTGAGCGTTCCGTTCATCGACACCGACAAGCGGATCGTCGCCGAGCACGGACCGATCCCCGCTCTGTTCGCCGAGCACGGCGAGCCGCACTTCCGCGAGCTGGAGCGCGCCGCCGTCGCGACGGCACTGCGCGAGGGCGGCGTCGTGTCGCTCGGCGGAGGGGCGGTGACGGATGCCGCCACGCGGGAGCTGCTGCGCGACCGCCCCGTGGTGTTCCTGACCGTGACCGCCGACGCCGTCGCCGACCGTCTGCGCGGGTCGAGTCGGCCGTTGCTGGCACAGGACGATCCGCTCGCACGGTGGAAGGCGATCTTCGAGGAACGGCGCCCCTGGTACGAAGAGGTCGCCACGACGACGTTCGACACCTCACGACGACCGATGCAACGGATCGCGGATGAGATCGCGACCTGGAGGAGAAGCCACGCATGACCACGACGACCATCCCTGTCACGGGCACCCAGCCGTACGACGTCACTCTCGGCCGAGGCATCCTGGACCGGGTGTCCGCGGCCTTGGCCCCCGGCGTGCGGAAGATCCTCGTCGTGCACCCGCCGACGCTGGCCGCCCGCGCGGCCGAGCTGCGCGATCGGCTGCTCGCCGACGGAACGGACGGCGTGCGCGAGGTGCTCCTCGCCGAGATCCCCGACGCCGAACAGGGCAAGCGCATCGAGGTCGCGGCGTTCTGCTGGCAGGTGATGGGACAGGCAGACTTCACGCGGACCGATGCCGTCATCGGATACGGCGGAGGGGCAGTGACCGACGTCGCCGGCTTCGTCGCCGCCACGTGGTTGCGCGGCATCCAGGTCGTGCACGTCCCCACGACGGTCCTCGGACTCGTCGACGCCTCGATCGGCGGCAAGACCGGGGTGAACACCGCCGAGGGGAAGAACCTCGTCGGTGCGTTCTGGGCACCGGCCGCGGTGATCGGCGACCTCGACGAGCTCACCAGCCTCACGCCCAACGAGGCGACGGCCGGCTACGCGGAGGTCGTGAAGGCGGGCTTCATCTGGGCGCCGGAGATCCTCGACATCATCGAGGCGGATCCGGCCCGTGCCGTCGACCCGACGACGGAGGAGTTCCGTCGTGCGGTCGAGCTGGCCATCGGCATGAAGGCCGCTGTCGTGTCGGAGGACTTCCGCGAGGCCGGGCAGCGCGAGATCCTCAACTACGGCCACACGCTCGGCCACGCCATCGAGCACGCCGAGCGCTACCGCTGGCGCCACGGCGCCGCCATCTCGGTCGGCATGCTCTTCGCGGCCGAGCTGTCGCGGCTCGCGGGTCGCCTCTCCGACGACGCGGCCGCGCGCCACCGCTCGGTGCTCGAATCGCTCGGGCTGCCGACGTCGTACCGCGCCGGCGCCTGGCCGCAGCTGCTCGCCACCATGCAGCGCGACAAGAAGGCGCGGGGCGGGATGCTCCGGTTCATCCTGCTCGACGACATCGCCAAGCCCACGGTGCTCCAGGCCCCCGACGAGTCGCTGCTCTTCGCCGCCTATCAGGAGGTGGGGGAGTGACCCGCCGCCTCCTGCTGGTGAACGGTCCGAACCTCAATCTCCTCGGCACGCGGGAGCCCGACGTCTACGGCACCGCGACGCTGGCGGACGTGGAGCGCATCGCGACGGACGCCGCCGCGGCCGCGGGGTTCGCGCTCCAGGCCATCCAGAGCAACCACGAAGGGGTGCTGATCGACGCCATCCACGCCGCGCGCGAGGACTGCGTGGGTATCGTCATCAACCCGGGTGGGCTCACGCACACCTCCGTGGCGCTGCGGGACGCCCTCACGGGGGTCGCCCTCCCGTTCGCCGAGGTGCACATCTCCGACGTCCACGCGCGGGAGTCCTTCCGCCACCATTCCTACCTCGATGACGTCGCCGCCGTCCGGGTGATCGGCCAGGGCGTGGAGGGGTACGCCGAGGCCGTGCGTCGGCTCGCGGCGGTCATCCCGTAGAATCGACTGTCGGCTCCGCCTCCGCACGGCGAGGACGGCCGTGAAAACCCACAGGAACGGATCTCTCAGCGCATGGCATCTACCGCAGACATCAAGAACGGCGTCGTCCTCAGCATCGACGGGCAGCTCTGGAGCGTCATCGAGTTCCAGCACGTCAAGCCCGGCAAGGGCGGAGCGTTCGTGCGCACCAAGCTGAAGAACGTCGTGTCGGGCAAGGTCGTCGACCGTACGTACAACGCCGGCGCGAAGATCGAGATCGAGAACGTCGATCGTCGTGACTTCACCTACCTCTACACCGACGGCGACGGCTTCGTCTTCATGGACGCCGCCGACTACGACCAGATCACCGTGGGCGCGGCCACCGTCGGCGACGCGAAGAACTTCCTGCTCGAGAACCAGCAGGTGACGATCGCCCTCAACAACGGCAACCCGCTGTACATCGACCTCCCGGCGTCGGTCATCCTCGAGGTGACGTACACCGAGCCCGGACTGCAGGGCGACCGCTCCTCGGCCGGCACCAAGCCCGCCACGCTGGAGACCGGCTACGAGATCCAGGTGCCGCTGTTCCTCGAGACGGGCACCAAGGTCAAGGTCGACACTCGCACGGGCGAGTACCTCGGTCGCGAGAAGTAAGGCGTGAGCGCCCGGACGAAGGCGCGTAAGCGCGCACTCGACATCCTGTTCTCCGCCGACGTGCGCGGCGACGAGGTGCAGATCGCCCTCGCCGCCGAGGCGAAGCGAGCGGCCAGCGAACCCGCGCGCGAGGCGTCGTGGTTGTACGCCCGCGAGATCGTCGACGGCATCATCGATCACCGCGACGAGATCGACGAGCACATCACCACGCACAGCCGCGACTGGAAGCTCGACCGCATGCCGGCCGTCGACCGCGCTCTGCTGCGGATCGGCGTCTGGGAGATCGTGCACAACGACGAGGTCCCGACCGCGGTCGCGATCGACGAGGCCGTGGAGCTGGCCAAGGAGTTCTCGACCGACGACTCCGGTGCCTTCGTGCACGGAGTCCTGGCCCGGGTGGCGCGCGCGGTCTGACCCGCGCGTCGCCTGTCGGTGGCACGGGGGAGGATGACGTCCATGCCCCTGTCCGACGACCCCGCCCGCGGCGGCGCCGCGTCATCCGCCACGTGGCGTTCGCTGCTCGGCGCGGACGAGGGCGGTGAACGCATTCCGCTCGCCCTGGGCGTCGAGTTGCGTCACCGCGACTCGCGCGGAGCGAATCCGTGGGCGTCCCGTCCCGTGCGTGCCGCGACGGCCCGCGACGTGGCCAAGGGGGTCGGCGAGGTGCTGCTCGGCATCCGGCCGCTCGAGCGCAGCGCCTCCACGGGCGAGTGGGTG
>DAMDKH010000154.1:0-4989 GCA_032099965.1 Microbacterium sp. | reverse complement strand
GAGGGCGCTGCCGACGCCGCGCACCCCGGCGGGCGGATACCGCGTCGCCGCGACCGCGGCGCGGGCCTCGTCGGCCGAGGACACCATCGGCACGAGCAGGTTCTGCGCACCCAGGTCGAGGATCTGCTTGATCGCGACGGCGTCGAGGGAGGGCGCGCGCACGAGCGGGGTGACCGGGTAGGCCGCGACGGCCTGCAGCTGCACCAGCACCGAGTCGAGGGTGTTCGCCGCATGCTCCATGTCGATGAGCAGCCAGTCCAGGCCCGAGCCCGCGGCCACCTCGGCGAGCAGCGGGCTGCCCGAGCACACCCACATCCCGACGAGACCGCGGTCGGCGCCGGAGAGCACCGCGCGGAAGGAGGGGTCTAGACGAAGCGGCATGCGATCGTTCCCATCGGTCCGTAGTCGCACAGCACCTCATCGCCGCGCGACACCCACATCGGGCGTGTGAACGATCCTGCCAGGATGATCTCGCCCGCCTCGAGCCGCGCGCCGTGCTGGTGGAACTTGTTCGCCAGCCAGGCGACGCCCGTGGCCGGGTGGCCGAGCACGCCGGCCGCGACACCCGTCTCCTCGATCTCGCCGTTGCGGGAGAGCACGCCGGGCACCCAGCGCAGATCGATCTCGTCGGGGCGCCGGCGCTCGGTGCCCAGCACCATCGCCCCGTAGGCGGCGTTGTCGCTGATCGTGTCGACGATCGTGCGCCCCTCCAGCTCGATGTGCGAGTTCAGCACCTCCAGCGCCGGAACCGCGTAGTCGATGGCGGCCAGGGCGTCGTCGAGCGTGCAGTCGGGGCCCTCGAGCGGATGCTTCAGCACGAACGCGAGCTCGACCTCGATGCGCACGTTCGAGAAGTGCGCCGTGGGGATCTCGGCGCCGGAGGCATACACGGTGTCGTCGAACATGACGCCGTAGTCGGGCTCGGTGATGCCCGTCGCCTGCTGCATCGCCTTGGAGGTCAGCCCGATCTTGCGCCCGACGAGCGTGCGACCCGCCGCGATCTGGGCGTCGCGCCATACCCCCTGGATCGCGTACGAGTCCTCGACCGTCGCCTCGGGCCAGCGCGCCGTGATCCGCGGGATCATCGTGTGCTCGCGGTCGGCCTCGGCCAGTTCGGCGGCGATCTGCGTGATCACGTCGTCGGTGAGCATCCGCATCTCCTAGAGCTGGTGGCCGAGCTTGTACTCGCCCTGCTTGTACTCGGGCATCGACTTCTCGCCCTCGTCCGGTCGCGTGTAGGAGAAGCCGTCGGCGCCGATCGTGACCGCCATCTCGCTGGAATCGGTGCGGGCGACGACGGGCTGCGGGTTGCCGTCGAGGTCGAGCACGAGCGACGCCTCGGTGTACCAGGACGGCACGACCGGGTTGCCCCACCAGTCGCGGCGCTGATTGTCGTGCACGTCCCACGTGATGACGGGGTTGTCGGGGTCGCCGGTGTAGTAGTCCTGCGTGTAGATCTCGACCCGGTGCCCGTCGGGGTCGCGCAGGTACAGGTAGAACGCGTTCGAGACGCCGTGGCGACCCGGTCCGCGCTCGATCGCGTCGGACCGGCGCAGGGCGCCGAGCTTGTCGCAGATCGCGAGGATGTTGTGCTTCTCGTGCGTCGCGAAGGCGACGTGGTGCATGCGGGGGCCGTCACCGCCCGTCGCCGCGGTGTCGTGCACCGTGGGCTTGCGGCGCATCCACGCGGCGTAGACGGTGCCCTCGTCGTCCTGGATGTCTTCGGTGACGCGGAAGCCGAGGTCCTGGTAGTGCCGCACGGCGCGGGGCACGTCGGGGGTGACCTGGTTGAAGTGGTCGAGCCGCACGAGCTCGCCGGGGGTGTGCAGGTCGTAGCGCCACGACAGCCGCTCGACGTGGGTGGTCTCGAAGAAGAACTCGTACGGGAAGCCGAGCGGGTCGACGACGCGCACGGAGTCGCCGATGCCCTGCACGAAGCCGTTCGGCTCACGACGGACGTCGCATCCCAGCTCGGTGTAGAACGCGACGGCGCGGTCGAGGTCGTCGGCGCTGCGCACCCGGTACGAGAACGCGGCGACCGCGGCGATCGGCCCGCGGCGCAGCACGAGGTTGTGGTGGATGAACTCCTCCGTCGAGCGGAGGTAGATCGCCTCGTCGTCCTCGGCGGTCACGGAGAGGCCGAGCACGTCGACGTAGAACTCGCGCGACGCGGCGAGGTCGGTGACGACCAGCTCCATGTAGGCGCAGCGCAGGATGTCGGGCGGCGTGCTCGTCGGCGTCGCGACGGGGTTGTCGCTGTGGATCGGCGCCTCCTGCGACACGTAGTAACCGGAGGAGGTGAGGGTCTTCTGAGTCTTGTCGGTCATCTCAGCGTCCTTGCTGTCTGTGCTCCCGTCGCACGTTCTGTCGCCTGGCACCGGCCGGTGCGACGGGACGTGCGACGGGAGGGGGAGGAGGGGGTCAGTTCTTGCCGAAGGTGGGGTTGTGCGGGGCGCCGAGGGTGATGTGCACGCTCTGCTGATCGGTGTAGAAGTCGATCGAGCGGTAGCCGCCCTCGTGGCCGAGGCCGGACGCCTTCACGCCGCCGAACGGGGTGCGGAGGTCGCGGACGTTGTTGCTGTTCAGCCACACCATGCCCGCCTCGACCGACTGCGCGAAGGTGTGCGCGCGCCGCAGATCGTTGGTCCAGATGTAGGCGGCCAGGCCGTACTTCGTGTCGTTCGCGAGGGCGAGGGCCTCCTCCTCCGTGTCGAACGGGGTGATCGCGACCACCGGACCGAAGATCTCCTCCTGGAAGATGCGCGCATCGCGCGGCACGTCGGCGAACACGGTCGGAGCGACGAAGTTGCCCTCGTCGAAGCCCTCCGCGCGGCCACCGCCGGCGACGAGACGCGCCTCGGTCTTGCCGATCTCGATGTAGCTCATGACCTTGTCGTAGTGCTCGGGATGCACGAGCGCCCCCACCTCGGTGGCGGGGTCGTGCGGGTAGCCCACCGTGACGCGCTTCGCCTGCGCGGCGTAGCGCTCGACGAAGTCGTCGTACACGGAGCGCTCGACGAGGATCCGAGAACCCGCGGTGCAGCGCTCGCCGTTGAGGGAGAACACGCCGAAGATCGTCGCGTCGATCGCGGTGTCGAGGTCGGCGTCGGCGAAGACCACGGCGGGCGACTTGCCGCCGAGCTCCATCGACAGGCCCTTGAGGTACGGGGCCGCGTTGCCGAAGATGATCTGCCCCGTGCGGCTCTCGCCGGTGAACGAGATGAGAGGCACGTCCGGATGCTTCACCAATGCGTCGCCGGCGTCTTCGCCGAGGCCGTTGACGAGGTTGAACACGCCCTGCGGGAGCCCGGCCTCCTCGAAGATGCCCGCCCAGAGCGACGCCGACAGCGGCGTGAACTCCGCGGGCTTCAGCACCACCGTGTTGCCGGTGGCGAGGGCCGGACCGAGCTTCCACGACTCCAGCATGAAGGGCGTGTTCCAGGGCGTGATGAGCCCGGCGACCCCGATGGGCTTGCGGTTGACGTAGTTCATCTGCCGCCCCGGCACCTTGAACGCGTCGTCGGACTGCGCGACGATCAGGTCGGCGAAGAAGCGGAAGTTCTCGGCCGCGCGACGCGCCTGGCCCAGGGCCTGCGTGATGGGCAGACCCGAGTCGTACGACTCGAGTTCGGCGAGGCGGGCGTCGCGCGACTCGACGAGGTCGGCGATGCGGTGCAGCACCCGCGAGCGTTCGCGGGGGAGCATGCGGGGCCAGGGCCCCTCGTCGAACGCCCGCTTGGCCGCGGCGACCGCGAGATCGATGTCGGCCTTCTTGCCCGCGGAGGCCGTGGTGTACGTGCGGTTGGTGACGGGGTCGAGCACGTCGAACGTGTCGCCGTCGACCGAGTCGACGAACGCGCCGTTGATGTAGTGCTGGATGTGGTCGGGCAGGTCTGCGGGGATGCGCGAATCGGTCATGACGGGTCTCCGGTCGTGTGGGCGGAACGGGCGTGCAGCGCGTCGAGGAAGGCATCCATCGTGCGCCAGCGGTGGTTGCGGGCGGCCAGCTCGACGTCGAGGGGGTCGGCTCCCGCGCGGATGAGGGTGAGGATCTCGGCGTGCTCCTCGACCGAGTGCTGCGCCCGGCCGGGCACCGAGGCGAACGTGGAGTCGCGGATGCCCGAGAGGCGCGACCATCCGCGGTGCACGAGGTCGAGCAGGTGGGGGTTCGGGCACGGCTCGAAGAGCACGGAGTGGAACTGCCGGTTGAGCTCGGTGAAGGCGTGCGGGTCGAAGTGGTCGAGCATGCGGGCCATGCGGTCGTTGATGCGCGCGGCCTCGTCGAGCGCGGCGTCGTCGAGCAGGGGAGCGGACAGCGCCGTGGCCGCTCCCTCGACCACGCCCAGCGTCTGCATGGTGTGGGCGTACTCGCCCTCGTCGACGAGGGTGACGCGGGCGCCGACGTTGCGTTCGAACGTCACCAGGCCTTCGGCCTCCAGGCGACGGATGGCCTCGCGGACGGGAACGACGCTCATCTGCAGGTCGTCGGCGATGGCGCCGAGCACCAGTCGGTACCCGGGGCTGAAGATGTGCCCGGTGATGCGCGAGCGGATCCAGTCGTACGCGACCTCGGACTTGCTGACGGCGGTCGTGGTCATCGGCCGTCGCCCCCGGTCTCGGTCTCGTACCGGGCGCGCCATTCGGCGTTCAGCGGGAAGAGCCCGTCGACGGGGTGCCCCGCCTCGACCTGGGTGGCGATCCAGGCGTCTTCGCGCTCCTGCGCCAGTGCCGCCTCCGCGACCTCGGCGGCGAGGCCGGGCGGGATGACGATGACGCCGTCGCCGTCTCCCACGATGATGTCGCCCGGCTGCACGGTCGCGCCGCCGCAGGCGATGGTGGTGTCGATCTCCCAGGGCACGTGGCGGCGGCCGAGCACCGAGGGGTGGGCGCCCTGCGAGAACACGGGCAGTCCGATCTCGGCGACCTGGTCGAAGTCGCGCACGCCGCCGTCGGTGACCACGCCGGCCGCGCCGCGCGTGCGGGCGCGCA
>DAMDKH010000153.1:0-5017 GCA_032099965.1 Microbacterium sp. | reverse complement strand
GCGCCGCCCGTCCGGGGCAACGCGACGGCGCTCCGGCACCGGCGAATCCCGAGAACGCCGGGGGCATCGCGCCGGTCACGCTCGCGAGCCTCCCGCGCACGCCCGATGCGGCGGTCGAACGCGATGCCCTGATGGGCGCGCTGCAGTACGGGCATCAGATCGATCAGGCCCTGCTGTCCCGGGCATTGAGCGGCACCTTCCGCACGCCGGGCCTCGACGCCGTGCGGGAAGCCGTGGCGGCGGCATCCGATCGCACACGGGCGGGGTGGGCAACCGACGCGGTGAACGGTGTGCGCGAGCCGTACCGCTCCCTGGCAGGTCAGCTGCTCATGATGCCCTTCCCCGCGCGCGATGAAGAGGGGGCCGTCGCGTCGGCCACCGACCTCGCCCGACGGCTGATCCTGCGCCAGCTGGAGCACGAGAAGCAGGAGCTCCTCGGAGCGGTGCAACGCGTGCCGGCGGATTCCGACGGGGGGCGGGCCCTGCGGGTGCGCCTGCGGGACATCGACGTCGAGCGCCAGCGCTTCTCCGAGTCGTAACCCGCGGGAGGCGCTGCGGCACGGCAGGATGGGACCATGTCCCGTCGGCCCCCTTCGTCCTCCGCCATCGACTGCTCCGACCTGGTGATCGACCGGCTCGGGCACGGCATGCCGACCCGGGCCGTCGACGGTGTGAGCTTCACCGTCGCGCCGGGGCAGCTGCTCTGCGTCGCCGGACCGACGGGATCGGGCAAGTCCAGCCTCGTCGCCGCCCTCGCCGGGTCGACCGACCCGTCGGTGAAGGTGGTGGGCGGACGCGCGGAGGTGTGCGGCGTCGACATCCGTCGACCGGGACGCAAGCACCGCGTCCTCACCTACCGCACGGGCTTCGTGCCCCAAGGGGCCGGGGCCGACCTGCCGCCGCGTCTGACCGTCAACGAGGTCATCGCCGAGCCCATCCTGCTGCGCGAGAAGCGGGTCAACGCCCGCGCCCTCTCCATCCGCGTGGCGACGCTGCTCGACGAACTCCACCTGCCCCTGGGCACGGCCGACCGGTTCCCCTACGAACTCAGCGCGGGCATGCGGCAGCGGGTCGCCATCGCGCGCTCCTTCGTGCTGGAGCCGTCGGTGCTCATCGCCGACGAGATCCTCGCGAACCTCGATCTGGAGGTGCGCCCCGTGGTCTTCGAGGCGATCACCCGGCGGCGCAAGGAGCAGTCGATGGCAGCACTGCTCGTCACCAACGACGCCGCCTTCATCCGCGAGCTGAACGCCGAGACCCTCATGCTCCGTCAGGGCCACGTCGTCGCGCGCGGCGTGGGCAAGGATCTGCTCTGGGCGCCGAACGCCGAGACCCCCTCGCGTCCCTGACCGCGACACGCCCGGGGGAGGCCGAAAGGCGGCCGGATGTCACGAGCACGGTGCGGAGTTTGCTAGGATTGACGAGTTGCCCGCGCAGCGGAGCACATTCCTCGGTAGCTCAATTGGCAGAGCAGCCGGCTGTTAACCGGCAGGTTCTTGGTTCGAGTCCAAGCCGGGGAGCCAAGAAGGCCCGGATCCTCCGGGGTCGAGAGATCGACTCCCGAGGGTCCGGGCCTTTCCCTTTCCCGCGGCATCCGTGCCCCTTCGGCGTTGCGAGCCGGGCACCGATCGTCCGAAGCCCTTCGCGCGGCACCCGTGCGCTGCGCCAGGTCGCTGCGCCGGTAGCGCCGTGGCGCCCTCGCTCCGGGCGGGTGGCGAAGGGATGCGCGCAGGGAATACCCGGAGTAGAGTGGCGTTGCACTAGATACCCCCCGGGGGTATTCACTCGCTGATCGAAGGAGAGACCATGAGCACGTACACCGCAGAATTCACCGTCACGGGCATGACCTGCGGGCACTGCGAGACGTCGGTGCGCGAAGAGGTCGAGCAGCTGCCCGGCGTCGACGGCATCGAGGTCAGCGCCCAGGACGGGACGCTGCGGGTGTCGTCGACGCGACCGCTCGACGACGGGCAGGTCGTGGCCGCCGTCGGTGAGGCCGGCTACACGGCCGTGCGCGCCTGATGGACGCCGCGACCGAAGCCGTCGACCTCGAGATCGGCGGAATGACCTGCGCCTCCTGTGCGAACCGTATCGAGCGCAGACTCAACCGTCTCGACGGGGTGTCCGCCACCGTGAACTACGCCACGGAGAAGGCCAGCATCACCGCCCCTCGCGGAATCGACCCGGCCACGCTGGTCGCCGAGGTGGAGAAGGCGGGCTACACCGCCGCTCTGCCCGCTCGTGAGGAGCGCGAAAGCGGTGCCGGCGCTGCCGACCCTGAGCTGTCGGCGCTGCGCACCCGCCTCCTCGTCTCGGCCGTGCTCACCGTGCCGGTGATCCTGCTCGCGATGGTCCCGCCCCTGCAGTTCCCCTTCTGGCAGTGGGTGTCGCTCGCCCTCGCGGCCCCGGTCGTCATCTGGGGCGGCTGGCCCTTCCACCGCGCGGCCGCGCTGAACCTGCGCCACGGAGCGGCCACGATGGACACCCTCGTGTCGCTGGGCACGGGGGCCGCGTTCCTCTGGTCGCTCTACGCGCTCGTCTTCGGAACGGCGGGGATGCCCGGAATGCGGCACGAGTTCTCCTTCGCCCTCGCTCCGTCGGACGGGGCGTCGGCGATCTACCTGGAGGTCGCCGCGGGCGTGACCACGTTCCTGCTCGCCGGTCGGTACTTCGAGAAGCGGTCGAAGCGGCGGGCGGGCGCGGCGATGCGTGCCCTGCTCGAACTCGGGGCCAAGGACGTGGCGGTGCTCCGCGACGGCGTGGAGGCGCGCATCCCCGTCGCCGCGCTCCGCGTGGGCGACGAGTTCGTCGTGCGCCCGGGGGAGAAGGTCGCGACGGACGGGGTGGTGGTCTCGGGAGCATCCGCGGTCGATGCCTCGATGATGACCGGCGAATCCGCCCCGGTCGAGGTCGCCCCGGGAGACGCGGTGACCGGTGCGACGCTGAACGCCGGTGGCCGCCTGGTGGTGCGGGCGTCCCGCATCGGTTCCGACACCCAGCTCGCCCGCATGGCGCGCCTCGTGGAGGAGGCGCAGACCGGCAAGGCCGAGGTGCAGCGCCTGGCCGACCGGATCTCGGGGGTCTTCGTGCCGATCGTCCTCGTGATCGCGCTCGGCGTGCTCGCCGGGTGGCTGATGCTCGGGTTCCCTGCGACCAGCGCCTTCACCGCCGCCGTCGCGGTGCTCGTCATCTCCTGCCCCTGCGCTCTCGGGCTGGCCACGCCGACGGCGCTGCTGGTCGGCACGGGCCGCGGCGCGCAGCTGGGCATCCTCATCAAGGGGCCCGAGGTGCTCGAGTCCGCCCGCGAGGTCGACACGGTCGTGCTCGACAAGACGGGCACGGTGACGACGGGCCGCATGGAACTCGTCGAGGTCGTCGTCACGCCCGGCACGGACCGGGCGGAGCTGATGCGCCTGGCCGGCGCAGTGGAAGACGCGTCCGAGCATCCCGTCGCCCGTGCCATCGCGCGTGCGGCGAGAGCCGAGCACGTCGATCTGCCGCCCGTGCACGACTTCGCCGCCCTGGCAGGGCGCGGGGTGCAGGGGGTCGTCGACGGTCATGCCGTGGTCGTCGGCCGGGCCTCGCTGCTCGAGGAGTGGGGTCTTCGGCGTCCCGACGAGCTGACCAGCGCGCAGCTCGACGCCGAGGCGCGCGGACGGACCGTCGTTGTCGTCGGATGGGACGGTGGGGTGCGCGGCCTGCTCGAGGTCGCCGACACCGTGCGACCGACGAGCGCTCAGGCCGTCGACGCCCTGAAGCGGTTGGGGCTCACGCCCATCCTCCTCACCGGCGACAACGCCTCTGCAGCGCAGGAGATCGCTCGGCAGGTCGGCATCGATCGCGTCATCGCGGAAGTGCTCCCGGCGCAGAAGGCGGCGACGATCGCCGGTCTGCAGAGCGAGGGGCGCACGGTCGCCATGGTCGGCGACGGAGTGAACGATGCCCCCGCCCTGGCTCAGGCCGATCTGGGGCTCGCGATGGGCACCGGCACGGATGCGGCCATCGAGGCCTCCGACATCACCCTGGTGCGCGGCGACCTGCGGGCGGCTGTCGACGCCGTGCGGCTCGCTCGGCGGACGTTGCGGACCATCCGGTCGAACCTGTTCTGGGCCTTCGCCTACAACGTCGCCGCGATCCCCGTCGCCGCGCTCGGCCTGCTGAACCCGATGCTGGCGGGCGCCGCGATGGCGCTGTCGAGTGTCTTCGTCGTGGGGAACAGCCTGCGTCTGCGCGGGTTCCGCAGCGTGATCACCGAGGAGGGAAGAGGATGAGCGACGAGTCGCACGTCCGTGCAGCGGGTGACCCCGGCGCACGGCATCACGATCACGACGCCCTCGGCAGCTCCACGGCCGAAGCGATGCAGGGTGGCCACGAGGGTCATGCCGGCCACGAGGATCACTCCGGCCACGAGGATCACTCCGGCCACGAGGGTCACTCCGGCCACGAGGGTCATGCCGGCCACGAGGGTCACTCCGGCCACGTCGCCGCCTTCCGCCGACTGTTCTGGGTGAACCTGGTGGTCGCCGTGCCCGTCGTGCTCCTCTCGCCGATGTTCGCCATGATCATCGGCTACGGGATTCCGACCGGTTGGCCCCGTCTCATCGCACCTCTGCTCGGCACGGCGATGTACGCGGTGGGTGGGTGGCCGTTCCTCCGGGGTGCGGTCGACGAGCTCCGCTCCCGTCGTCCGGGCATGATGCTCCTGATCGCGCTGGCCATCACGGTGGCGTTCCTCGCGTCGTGGGGCGCCACGCTCGGCATTCTGCACCACGAGCTGGAGTTCTGGTGGGAGCTCGCACTGCTGATCGTCATCATGCTGCTCGGCCACTGGATCGAGATGCGCTCGCTCGCGCAGACCACCTCGGCGCTCGACTCCCTCGCGGCGCTGCTCCCGGACGAGGCGGAACGCATCGAGGGCGAGACGACGGTGCGGGTCGCGCCGTCCGACCTCCGGGTCGGCGACCGGGTGGTCGTGCGGCCGGGCGGGAGCGTCCCGGCGGACGGCCGGGTCGTCGAC
>DAMDKH010000152.1:0-5041 GCA_032099965.1 Microbacterium sp. | reverse complement strand
CGCCTCGCAGGGTCCTCAGGAATCGACCGATCAGCCCTCGACGACCTGGCCGTCGAGCACGGTGTCGGCCAGGAGGTGCGCGACCGGGTGCGCAGCGAGGGGTACCAGATGCTCGAGCTCGCCAACGCGCAGTCGCTCGCCCGCGAGCAGGCGCTGGTGGATGCCGAGGCCCGCGAGCTCGACGCGCTCCTCGACGCCCCCGACATCACCCCGGCGGCACCGTCCGTCGTGCCGGTCGGCGACGGCACCGTCGGGATCGGGGGAGCGCCCGACGCCCTCGACGGCACCACGCTGCAGATGATCGCCACCTCCACGGACGTCGACGTGCTGCAGCGCTCGCCGCTCGTGCGCCACGAGGAGCACACGCGCCTCAAGCTCGCACTGCTCGAGCGCAAGCGGGAGGTGCTGCTGGGTCTGCGCCGCTCCGGCGCGGTCGACGACGTCGTCGTGCGGCGGATCGCGGCACGCCTCGACCTCGAACAGGTGCGCCTGCAGGGCATCGAGGAGTTCGACTGAGCCCTCCGCTCGGGAGCGGCGCATCCCACGCGCCGCTCCCGTGACGCTGTGTGACGCCCCGATTCCGCGCCGCGGCGTGCGCCTGCCTAACGTATTCGAGTCCCTGACAGAAGGAACCCGCACACATCATGTCCCGTCGCACCACCTCCCTCCTCGCCGCGCTCGCCGCGGTCCCCCTCGTCGTCGCCCTCGCCGGGTGCGCCACCTCGTCCGACGCCGGCTCCGGCTCCGGGTCGTCCGATGACGTCGTCAAGATCGGCGTCGTCGGCAAGGGCGACCCGCAGTGGCCCGCCTTCGTCGACGCGGCCAAGGAAGAGGGCATCACCGTCGAGCTGGTCGACTTCGGCTCCTACGAGCAGCCCAACCCCGCGCTGACCGAGGACGAGATCGACCTCAACCAGTTCCAGCACATCGTGTACCTCGCCGACTACAACGTGAACTCGGGCTCCGACCTCACGCCGATCGGCTCGACGGCGATCTACCCGCTGGGCCTCTATTCGAAGAAGTATGACGACGTCGAGAGCATCCCCGAGGGCGAGACGGTCGCCGTGCCGGACGACGCGTCGAACCAGGCGCGCGCGCTGCTCGTGCTCCAGTCGGCCGGGCTCGTCGAGCTCAAGAGCGGCGGCACGATCTTCTCCGACGTCGCCGACGTCGACACCGCGAAGTCGAAGGTCAAGGTCACCGCGCTGGAGGCGGCGCTCATCCCGACCTCGCTGCCCGACGTCGCCGCGGCGATCATCAACAACGACTTCGTCGAGGACGCCGGTCTGACCTTCGACGACGCGATCGCCCAGGACGACCCCGAGGACCCGAACGCCCTGCCGTACGTGAACGTCTTCGCGGCCCGTGCGGAGGACGCGGACAACGAGACGTACCTCAAGCTCGTCGAGATCTTCCAGACGAACGAAGACGTCCAGGCCGGGCTGCTCGAGTCGTCGGGTGGCACCGCGGTCGCGCTGCAGACCCCCGTCGAAGACCTCGTCGCCTCGCTCGAGAAGGTCCAGAAGGACACCGAAGCCCAGAAGTGAGTCGGGCGGCGGAGATCCCGCCCGCCTGATGCGAGAGAATCGGGTGGCGCCAGGTGCGTCACCCGATTCGTCGTTCCCGATACCCCACCCCGGAGCATCCCATGCCGATCGTGAGCCTGACAGGCGTGTCCAAGGCCTACCCGTCCCGCGCCGCCGGCGAGACCGAGATCCTCGCCGTCGACGACGTCTCGCTCTCGGTCGAGAAGGGCGACGTGTTCGGCATCATCGGCTACTCGGGAGCGGGCAAGTCGACGCTCGTGCGGCTGATCAACGCCCTGGAGCCCGCGACGTCGGGCTCGATCCACGTCGACGGCGTGGACATCACGGCGTTGTCCGAGCGGGCGCTGCGCAGGGTGCGCGGCGGCATCGGGATGATCTTCCAGCAGTTCAACCTCTTCTCCTCGCGCACCGTCCGTGCGAACGTCGCCTACCCCCTCGCCCTCGCGGGATGGCCGAAGGCCGAGATCGAGCAGCGCGTCACCGAGCTGCTGTCGTTCGTCGGACTCGCCGACAAGGCGAAGGCGTATCCCGAGCAGCTCTCGGGCGGACAGAAGCAGCGCGTGGGCATCGCGCGCGCCCTCGCCACCAAGCCCGCCATCCTGCTCGCCGACGAGGCGACGAGCGCCCTCGACCCGCAGACCACCCACGAGGTGCTCGACCTGCTCAAGCGGGTCAACGAGGAGCAGGGGGTGACCATCATCGTCATCACGCACGAGATGGATGTGATCCAGACCCTCGCGACGAAGGTCGCCGTCATGGAGCGCGGGCGGGTCATCGAGCAGGGCGACGTGTTCGACGTCTTCTCCGCCCCGCAGAACCCGGCGTCGCAGCGCTTCGTGGGCACGGTGGTCAAGGGCATCCCGTCGCCGGCGGAGCTGGCGGTGCTGCGCGAACGCCACCGCGGACGCCTCGTCACCTTCTCCTTCCGCGACGGCGACTCGTCGCAGGCGCAGGTGTTCCTCGACCTCGCCGCGGCCGGCCTCGACTTCGAGCTGGTGTACGGCGGCATCAACGACATCCGCGGCCGTGCCTTCGGCCACCTGACCCTGGCCATCCGGGGCGACGACGCCGCCGTCGACCGCGCGCTCGTCGCGATCGGGAACCGGGTCGACGTGACGGAGCTCGCCCGAGAGGAGTCCCGCTGATGGATCGTCTGATCGAACTCGGACCGGAGTTCTGGAGCGCCGCGCTCGAGACCCTGTACATGACGTCGTTCGCGCTGGTGCTCGGCGGCGTGCTCGGCCTGGTCATCGGGGTGGTGCTGTACGTCAGCCGCCCCGGCGGCCTGATGCAGAACGGCGCCGTGTCGGTGGTGGCGAACCTCGCGGTGAACTTCTTCCGGCCCATCCCGTTCGTGCTGTTCGTCGCGGTGGCGCAGCCGTTCGCCCGCGCCGTCGTGGGCACGGGCATCGGCACCACGGCGGGCGCGTTCCTCATCGGACTCGCCGCCGCCTTCGCCATCGGCCGCATCGTCGAGCAGCACCTGGTCTCGGTGTCGCCGGGCGTGATCGAGGCCGCGCGCGCCATGGGCTCCGGGCCCCTGCGCATCCTCTTCACCGTGGCGATCCCCGAGTCGCTCGGACCGCTGATCCTCGGCTACACGTTCATCGTGGTCGCGCTCATCGACATGACGGCCATGGCCGGACTCATCGGCGGCGGAGGGCTCGGTGCGTTCGCGCAGATCTACGGGTTCCGTCAGTTCGAGCCGGTCGTGATGTGGGCGGCGATCATCCTCATCGTCGTGTTCGTGCACCTCGTGCAGCTGCTCGGCACGCGTCTCGCCCGCCGGATCATGCGCCGCTGACCGCGGCTCCTCCGACCGTCGGCGCCTGCTGCAGGCGGCGGCGGGTGGTGAACACCCGGTCGGCGCCCGACAGCGGGTCGGTGAAGCGCAGCTCGCGGGCGAGCAGCTGGAGAGGACGCTCGAAGTCGTCGGGCGTCTCGGGCTGCAGCACGGGGTAGAACCCGTCGTTCAGGATGCCGGCGCCGAGCGCCGCGAGGTGCACGCGCAGCTGGTGCATCTTGCCGCTGCGGGGCCGGAGCACCGTGTGGATCACGTGCTCGTCCGCCCCCAGCAGCTCGATGCGCGTCTCGGAGTTCGGCTCCTTCCCGGCATCCACCTGCACGCACACCTGACCGCGGTGCTTGACGATGTGGTTGCGGTAGACGAGGGGGAGCGGATGCCCCGCGAGGGCGGGTTCACGGTCGTCCCAGTCGGCGGGGCGGGCGGACACCGCCTCGTAGACCTTGCGCACCTCGCGGTTCTCGAAGAGCAGCTGGTAGGCGCCGCGCGTCGCGGGGCGCACCGAGAACATCAGCAGGCCGGCGGTCGCACGGTCGAGACGGTGGATCGGGGTGAGCTCGGGGATGCCCAGGCGGTTCCGCAGCCGCACCAGAGCCGAGTTCTGGAGGTACTTGCCGCCCGGTGTCGTGGGCAGGAAGTGCGGCTTGTCCGCCACGACGAGGTCGTCGTCCTGATGCAGCACCTCGATCTCGAACGGGATGCGCTGCTCGGCCGGGGGCTCGCGGTAGTACCAGACGAACTCCTCGGCGCCCAAGGCGGTGTCGCGGGGGAGCGGGCGACCGTCGCGTGCGACGATCTCGCCGCGGTCGAAGCGCACGCGCAGCCGCTCGGGGTCGAGGTGGAAGAAGCGTTCGACCATGTAGTCGGCGATCGTGGGCCACGGACCGGTCAGCGGCACGTGCAGCCGCGTGGCGCCGACGCCGTCGCGCACCGGCAGGGGGGAGGGCATGCCCATCAGCGGGGAGCCCTCACAGGTCGAAGCTCAGGCTGAGTTTGCGCAGCAGGGCGGCGAGGCGCTCGCGGTCGGAGCGCGAGAGGGCACGCAAGAGCTCCGCCTCGACGTCCACGAGCCGCGTGATGGCGGCATCCACCCGCATCCGTCCGTCGTCCGTGAGGGTCACGAGCACGCTGCGTCCGTCGTCGGGGTCGGCCTCGCGGCGCACGAACCTCCGGCCCACGAGCCGGTCGATGCGATTGGTCATGGTGCCGCTGGAGACCAGGGTCTGCTGCAGCAGCTGCTTCGGGGAGAGCTGGAACGGCGCGCCCGCACGGCGCAGCGCCGAGAGCACGTCCCACTCCCAGTGCTCCAGGTCGCTGCGGCGGAAGACGTCGCGACGGGCGCGGTCGAGATGGCGCGACAACCGGTCCATGCGCGACAGCACCTCGAGGGGGGAGAAGTCGAGGTCGGGGCGCTGCGTGTTCCACGCACCGACGATGCGGTCGACCTCGTCCGTTGCGCTCATCCGTCCATTATCGCGTGCGGGTCATCGCGCGGAGAGGTCGACGCTCAGGAAGGTGCTGTGCGGGTCGGCGACGTATCCCGCGAACGGCGGGCACGCGACGAACCCCGCGCGGGCGTACAGCCGGTGGGCCGCCGCGAAGAAGTCGTCGCTGCCGGTCTCCAGCGACACCCGGCGGATGCCCCGCTCCCGCGCGTCGGCGAGGAGCGCGTCGAGCATCCGGGCGCCCA
>DAMDKH010000151.1:0-5088 GCA_032099965.1 Microbacterium sp. | reverse complement strand
CCCTCCGACGAGCGCCCGCCCGCTCCCGTCACCACGAGTGCCGGCTCCCACCCGGGAGCCGGCACTTCCGCATCGACGGTCCGGGGGCGGCGGCGGATCCGCCCTGGATGCGTGCGGCTCGGCGAGGTCGCTCGATATATTCGAGCCATGACACGCCTCTCGCGCCTCCGCCTCGCCGCTGGCGCCAGCACCGCCCTGGGCCTCCTCCTCGTCGGATGCACCGCGACGACCGCCCCCGCTCCGTCGCCGTCCGCCACCGAACCGCCGACGAGCGCATCGCCGTCGTCCGAGCCGACGCCCGAGGACAGCGTGGTCACGATCTCGGTCGACGGCGTCTCCGTCGACGGGGCGACCGCGGCGTACACCGACGCCGACGCCGTGATCCAGGCCCTCACCGACGCCCTCGGCGCAGACCCCACCGAGTCGCCCGTCGACGGGCCGTACGGCGAGACCTTCACCGCGTACGAATGGACGGGGCTCACGGCGACCCTGCGCGAGCCGCGCATCGACGTCTTCGCCACCGCCGATTCGGAGACCGTGTCGTACACCACGCCGGAGGGCATCGGCCTCGGCTCCACCCGCGACGAGGCCCTCACCGCCGGCGCCCAGGACGAATGGGACGAAGACGGTGACGGCGTCGCCGACTACCTGAAGATCGGGATGCGCGAGGTCGCGGGCACCACGTCGCTGGAGAACCCCGGCCAGGTCGGCGTGGAGTACCTCACCCTCACCCTCACCGACGACGTGGTGACCGCGATCGCCAGCGGGGGCAACGACTTCAGCGACCTCTGACCGGCCGACCCCCGGCTGCGGGGAGCGCCTCGGCGGGACCTATCCGGCCGACTCCGGCCAGATCTCCTTCTGCGAGTCGGGCACGCTCTCGCCGAGGGGCACCACGAGGATCGCGCGATGCTGCCGATGCGCGAGGCGCGCGGCGACGGACCCGGTGAAGAACTCGCGGATGCTCTCGCCCAGGCCGCGCTTGCGCGTGCCCACGACGATCAGCCGGGCGTCGAGCCGGTGGGCGAGCTGCTTGATCGCGAGTGCGGGATCGCCGACGAGCTGGCGGGCGGTCCAGGTGATGCCGGCGGCGTCGAGGATCGGGGCCACGGCCTCCTGCACCGCCTCGAACTCGGCCGCGCCCGCGTCGAAGTTGATGTCGATGGGTACCGAATGCACGTACCCGTCGGGGTCCTCGTAGGTGACGAAGCGGGTCACGTCGACATGGGCGACCACCAGCGGCGCATCGAGCAGCCGCGCGTACCGGGCGGCCTCATCCACGACGCGGCGGTCCTGCCCGGGCTGCACGCCCACGATGACGGCGTGCTGCAGTGCCGCATTCTGCGCGGCCTCGTCGGAGGGAGTGGACGTGTTGTCGGTCATGGGATCGCTCCGTTCACCAGCCCGGCGGAGGCCAGGGGGTCTGACCCGCGTGCTATTCTGAATGCTACTCTTACCGGCTTCGAACCGGTGTCGTGAATGCCGCGGGACCTGACCACCCGCCGCTTAACTCGTGAGGGGGTCTCGCGCATGGGCCGTGGCCGTCAGAAGGCGAAGCACACAAAGATCGCCCGCGAACTCAAGGCGTACAGTCCGTCGGTGAACTACTCGGCGCTCGAGCGCGAGTTGGCTCAACCGAGCGACGAAGACGAATACGTCGACAAGTGGGCGGATGACTACGCCGACGAAGACGAGGACGAACTAGAGAAGGCCTGACCGCCCTCTTCTTCGACTCCTCCCCCGTGTCGCACACGGGGGATTCGTCGTACCCGGGAGCACGTCGACCCGTTCGGGAACGCGCGAGGCGCCGCGACGGTCACCACCGACCGTGGCGGGCCTCCCACTCGTCTTCGATCGTGCGTCGCCGTCCCGCGACCCATCCCGCCGGGATGGAGACGACGAGCACCCCGATGACCACGAGCAGCGGCACCCGCCACCCTCCGGTCGCCTCGTGCAGCACGCCCACGAGCAGGGGGAAGACGGCGGCGATCGCGTAGCCGATGCTCTGCACGAACCCGCTCAGCGCCACGGCGCTCTCGGGCGTGCGGGCGCGGATGCTCAGCAGTACGAGGCTCAGCGGGAAGAGCGCGGCGGTGAGTCCGTAGACGATCGCCCAGAGCGCGGGGGCGGCCGCCGGCAGCAGCAGCAGACCGCTCAGACCCGCGATCCCGGAGATCACGCCGAAGAGGAACAGCGGCCGGGTGGCCTGGTAACGCACGACGAGGATGGGCACGAGCAGTCCGCACGGCAGACCGGCCAGCGCGAAGAGCGACAGCAGGAACCCGGCGGTGGCGTTGCTCACACCGGCGGTGTCGACGAGGATGCTCGGCAACCACGCGAACGCCACGTAGGCCATCGTCGAGGAGGTGCCGAACACGAGGGCGAGCGCCCAGGCCAGCGGCAGACGCCACAGCCGGCCGAACACCCGCGGATTGGCCGGCACGACACCGATCGGCCCGGTGCCCACGGCGGCGGCATCCGTCACGTCGCGCACCCCGTCGGTCGGATCGATGAGCGACGACGTGGCCGGGAGGTCGCGCACGGATGCGGCGGCGCGGCCGCGTTCGGCCACGAGCAGCGCGATCCACGGCATCAGCGCGAGCACGGCGAACACGCCCCAGACGCCCAGCGACACCCGCCAGCCCAGCGAGTCCGCGATCGGCACGGCGACCAGCGGCGGGATGAACGTCGACACGGCCATCATGGTCGAGTACAGCGTCATCATCACGCCGAGGCGGTCGGGGAAGTAGGTCTTCACCAGGGGTGGCAGCAGCACATTGCCCGCCCCGACCCCGGCGAACACGACGACGGTCGCCGCGAGCAGGCTCGTCGCATCTCCCGCGAACCCCCGCAGCAGCAGGCCGATCGACACGAGGGTGAGAGCGCCGACCGCCATCCGCTCCAGGCCGAACCGGCGTTCGAGCAACGGGGTCACCAGACCGAAGATCGCGAAGCACACCGGCGGAGCGGCGCCGATCAGCCCGACGACGACCGACGGCACGGGGAAGTCGCGGGCGACGTCGTCGATCACCGGCGACAGGGAGGCTACCGCCGAACGCAGCGAGAACGCGACGAGCACGATCCCGACGAGCGCGAGAGCCCGACCCTGCCAGAGGGGGCGGCTCTCCGACGCGCTCAGGAGCCCGCCCCGGTCATGAGGTCTGCGAGCCCTCGACCCAGGCGAGGTACTCGTCGGTGACGGTCCCGGTGACGTAACGGCCGTCGAAGCAGCTCATGTCGAGGTCGTCGATGGCCGAGCCCTCGGTGATGGCCGCCTTCAGGTCGTCGACCTCCTGGTACACGAGGTGGTCGCAGCCCAGCTCTTCGGCGATCTGCGGGATCGTGCGTCCGTGGGCGATGAGCTCCTGCCGCGACGGCATGTTGATGCCGTAGACGTGCGGGTGCCGCACGGGGGGCGCGGCGCTGGCGAAGGTGACCGAGGTGGCCCCCGCGTCGCGCGCCATCTGGATGATCTGCTTCGACGTGGTGCCGCGCACGATCGAGTCGTCGATGAGGAGGACGTTCTTGCCCTGGAACTCGGTCGACATGGCGTTGAGCTTCTGACGGACGCTCTTCTTGCGCACCGCCTGCCCCGGCATGATGAAGGTGCGGCCCACGTAGCGGTTCTTGTAGAAGCCCTCGCGGTACTCGATGCCGAGCTTGCGGGCGACCTCCATCGCGGCGGGGCGCGCCGAGTCGGGGATGGGCATGACGACGTCGATCTTGTCCATCGGCACGTGCTTGGCGATCGTGTCGGCCAGCCGCTCCCCCATCCGCAGCCGGGACTCGTACACCGAGATGCCGTTCATGACGGAGTCGGGGCGGGCGAGGTAGACGTACTCGAACGCGCACGGCGCGAGCTGCACATCGGCGGCGCACTGCTGGGTGTGCAGCTCGCCCTCGGTGGTGATGAACACCGCCTCACCGGGCTCGACCTCGCGGACCACCTCGTAGTCGCCGTTCTCGAGCACGAGCGACTCGCTCGCCACGACCCACTCGTCCCGGCCCTCCGACCCGGCGACCGTCGACGGGCGGCGTCCGAGGATGAGCGGGCGGATGCCGAACGGATCGCGGAAGGCGAGCAGACCATAGCCCGCGATCGCCGCGATCACCGCGTAGGCGCCCTCGATGCGCTCGTGCGTGCGGGCGACGGCCTCGAACACGCGCTGCGGGTCGAGGTCGACCGTGGAGGTGGTGTTCTGCAGCTCGCCGGCGAGCACGTTGAGCAGCAGCTCGGTGTCGCTCGACGAGTTGAGGTGCCGACGGTCGCGCTTCGCCATGTCGGCGGTCAGCTCGCGGGTGTTCGTGAGGTTGCCGTTGTGGATGAGGATGATGCCGTAGGGCGCGTTCACGTAGAACGGCTGCATCTCCTCCTCGCTCGACGCGGTGCCCTTGGTGGCGTACCGCACGTGTCCGAGGCCCACGTTGCCCAGCAGGGCCCGCATGTCGCGGGTGCGGAACGCCTCGCGCACCATGCCCTGCGCCTTGGCGTTGTGCATGACGCCGTTCGCCTCCGCCGTGGCGATGCCCGTCGCGTCCTGGCCGCGATGCTGCAGCAGCAGGAGGGCGTCGTAGATGTCCTGATTGACCGGGGCCGTCCCCACCATTCCGACGATGCCGCACATAGGGGGTTACTTCGCTCCGTCCGCGTAGGCGCCCACGAGGCGCACCGCTCCACCGTCGACGCCCTTGGCGCCCTGTTCGAACTCTCCGGACGGGCGCTCGCCGACACGCACCGTGCCGACCTGCCACGCCGGCAGGCCCTCCGCCGTCAACGCCGCGAGCGCGGCATCCTTCGCACTGTCCGACACGACGGCGAGGAAGCCGACGCCGAGGTTCCAGGTGCCTTCGGCCGACTCGAGCGACGAGCCGGCGATGTCGCTGAGCACGCGGAACACCGGGCTGGGCGACCACGTGCTGCGGTCGACCTCGGCCCAGCTGCCCACGGGCAGCACCCGGGCCAGGTTGGCGGCGATGCCGCCGCCCGTGACGTGGCTCAGCGCGTGCACGGCGCCCGGCACCGCGTCGATCAGCCGGAGGAGGGGGAGCGTGTAGAGCCGCGTCGGCTCGAGGAGCGCCTCGCCCCAC
>DAMDKH010000150.1:0-5129 GCA_032099965.1 Microbacterium sp. | reverse complement strand
CGCGGCGCGTGCTCGACGACGTCACCTTCGACGTCGTGCCCGGCCGCCTCACCGGCTTCGTCGGCGGCAACGGCGCCGGCAAGACCACGACCATGCGCATCGTGCTGGGACTGCTCTCGTCGGACGCGGGCACGGTCGTGCTCGGCGACACGCCCCTCACCACCGAGCACCGCCGCAGCTTCGGCTACATGCCGGAGGAGCGCGGCCTGTACCCGAAGATGAAGGTGCTCGAGCAGATCGTGTACCTCGCGCGCCTGCACGGCTTCGGCAAGGCGGATGCCGCCGACCCTGCAGGCCACCGCCGCCCGCGGTGCCGCCATCCTGTTCTCCTCGCACCAGCTCGACGTCGTCGAGCGCCTCTGCGACGACCTCGTGATCCTCGCCGGGGGCACGATCCGCGCGGCGGGGTCGCGCGATGCGCTCCGTGCCGAGCACGCGGGAAGCCGGTACGAGCTCGTCTCGGCGGGCGACGCGGGGTGGCTGCGCGCCGAGCCCGGCGTCGACGTCGTGGACTTCGAGGGCGGGTACGCGCTCTTCGACGCGCCCGACCCGGAGACGGCTCAGCGCGTGCTGCGCAGCGCCGTCGAGCGCGGCGACGTCGCCAGTTTCGCGCCCAAGCATCCCTCCCTCGCCCAGATCTTCAAGGAGGTCATCCAGTGAACGCCTCGACCCCCGGCCGCTCGTCCCTCCGCAGCTCGAACGGGATCTGGCTCGTCGCCGAGCGGGAGATCGGCTCGAAGCTGCGCAGCAAGGCCTTCGTCATCTCGACGCTCATCCTCCTGGTGATCGCGCTGGCCGGGGTGCTGATCGGCGGCTTCACGAGCACGAACACCAGCACCACCCCGGTGGCGGTCACGAGCGAGATCGCGTCGGCCGTCTCCGCGGTCCCCGACATGGAGGTCACCGAGGTGTCCGACCGCGACGCCGCCGAGAAGCTGGTGCGCGAGGGCGAGGTGGATGCCGCGGTGCTCCCGTCCGACGGGCCGACGGGGTTCACGATCGTCGCCCTGGAGGATGCCCCCGGCTCGCTGGTGACCGGGCTGTCGCAGACGCCCGAGGTCGAGATCCTGGAGCCGGCGACGACGAATCCGCTGCTGCGCTACTTCATCGCCCTGGCGTTCGGCGTGGTGTTCCTCGCCGCGGCCTCGACGTTCGGCGGCACCATCGCCCAGAGCATCGTCGAGGAGAAGCAGACCAGGGTGGTCGAGCTGCTGCTGTCGGCCATCCCGGCGCGCGTGCTGCTGGCCGGCAAGGTGGTCGGCAACACGGTGCTCGCGATGGGGCAGATCCTGGCGATCGCGGCCGTCGCGACGATCGGGCTCATCGCCACGGGGCAGAACGAGGTGCTCGCGGCGCTGGGCGCGCCCATCATCTGGTTCGCCGTGTTCTTCCTCTTCGGCTTCGTGCTGCTGGCGTCGCTGTTCGCGGCGGCGGCGTCGATGGTGTCGCGCCAGGAGGACATCGGCTCGACCACGACCCCGATCACGATGCTCATCATGGCGCCGTACATCCTCATCATCGTCTTCAACGACAACCCCGTGGCCCTGACGATCATGTCGTACGTGCCGTTCTCGGCCCCGGTCGGGATGCCGATGCGGCTGTTCGTGGGCGAGGCGCAGTGGTGGGAGCCCCTCGTGTCGCTGGTGATCCTGTTGCTGAGCTGTGTGGCGGCGATCCTCGTCGGCGCGAAGATCTACGAGAACTCGCTGCTGCGCATGGGCAGCCGGGTGAAGCTGCGCGAGGCGCTGCGCGGCTGATCTCGCCGGACCCCGCACGGGTCGAGACCCACCCCCCGTCCAGGCGGGTGGGTCTCGACGCGTGGGGGGGCGTCACACGGCGTCATCCCCGGAATATCCATGCGGGAACATGCGTTCGCACACGCGTAGGCGGACGACGGAGTCCGATCGATCCCGTCCGAAAGGCATCCCCATGAGCATCCCCACCCTCGACCGCACCGCCCCGACCGAGCATCCCGTGCTCGACGTGCTCGCCGCCCGCTGGAGCCCGCGCGCCTTCGACGCCACCGCTCCGATCGACGAGGCCAAGCTCGCCGCCTCGCTCGAGGCCGCACGCTGGACCCCCTCGGCCAACAACTCCCAGCCGTGGCGTTTCATCGTCGCCCGCCGCGGCACTGCTCTGCACGCCCAGATCGTCGAGTCGCTGATGGGCTTCAACCAGACGTGGGCGGGCAACGCCGCCGTGCTCGTCGTGGCCGTCGCCGAGACCGCCACCGAAGACGGCACCCCGATCACCCACGCCCTCTACGACCTCGGTCAGGCCGTCGCCCACTTCTCGGTGCAGGCCCACCACGAGGGTCTGCACGTGCACCAGATGAGCGGGTTCGACCCGGAGGTCGTGCGTGAATTCGCCGACCTCGCTCCCCGTTTCTCGGCCGTCACGGTCTTCGCCGTCGGCGAGTTCGGCGACGTCGAGGCGCTGCCCGAGGTGCTGCAGCAGCGCGAGACCGCGCCGCGCGTGCGTCGCCCGATCGCCGAGACGGTCATCCTCAGCGCCTGACCCCCGGGTCGCCCGCCACTCCGGGCGCAGAAAAGCCCGGTCCGCACCTCGCGGACCGGGCTTTTCTGGCGACCGGAACGTGCCGTCGGCCGGCCGAGGCTCAGTCGAGCAGCTCCGCCTCGATCACGTCGTCGTCGTCGGGGAGGGAGGCGGGAGTGGTCGACGTGAGCACGAGCCCCCCACCGTCGGCCCCGACATCCACCCGCACCGTGTCGCCGTCGCGCACGCCGCCGGAGAGCAGCGCCGTGGCGAGCTTGTTCTGCACCTCGGTCTGGATGAGGCGACGCAGCGGACGGGCACCGAACACCGGGTCGTACCCGCGCTCGGCCAGCCACGACCGGGCATCCGGGGTGACCGCGAGCGTGAGCCGGCGGTCGCGGAGCCGGGCGTGCAGCTGATCGATCGAGAGCTCGACGATCTGCGCGAGGTCGTCTTCGGTGAGCGACTGGAACATCACGATGTCGTCGAGCCGGTTCAGGAACTCGGGACGGAACGCCTGCCGCACGAGCGCCATCACCTGCTCGCGCTTCTCCTCGATCGACAGCACCGGGTCGATCAGGATGGGCGAGCCGAGGTTGGACGTGAGGATGAGGATCACGTTCGAGAAGTCGACCGTGCGTCCCTGACCGTCGGTGAGGCGCCCATCGTCGAGCACCTGCAGCAGCACGTCGAACACCTCCGGATGCGCCTTCTCGACCTCGTCGAGCAGGATGACGCTGTACGGCCGACGCCGCACGGCCTCGGTCAGCTGACCGCCCTGCTCGTAACCGACGTATCCGGGAGGGGCGCCGACGAGGCGGGAGACCGAGTGCTTCTCGCCGTACTCCGACATGTCGATGCGCACCATGGCGTGCTCGTCGTCGAAGAGGAACTGCGCGAGGGCCTTCGCCAGCTCGGTCTTGCCGACGCCGGTCGGGCCGAGGAACAGGAACGACCCGGTGGGGCGACCGGGGTCGCTGATGCCGGCCCGGGAGCGGCGCACCGCATCCGACACGGCTTTCACCGCATCCTTCTGACCGATGAGGCGCTTGCCGAGCTCGGATTCGAGGTGCAACAGCTTCTCGGTCTCGCCCTGCAGCAGACGCCCGACGGGGATGCCGGTCCACGCCGCGATGACGCCGGCGATGTCTTCGTCGGTGACCTGGTCGTTGACCATCCGACGCTCACCGTCCGGCCCGTCGGTCTCGGAGCGCTCGGCCTCCATGAGCTCGCGTTCGAGCGCGGGGATCTCGGCGTAGAGCAGCCGCGACGCCCGCTCGAGGTTGCCCTCGCGCTGCGCCCGCTCGGCGTCGCTGCGGGCGGCGTCGAGGCGGGTCTTGAGGTCGCCGACGCGGTTGAGCGACGCGCGCTCGCGTTCCCACCGCGCCTGGAGCTCGCCGAGCTTGGCCTGCTCGCTCGCGAGATCCTCACGCAGGGCGGCGAGCCGCTCCTTCGACGCCGGGTCCTTCTCCTTCTTGAGAGCGAGCTCCTCGAGCTTGAGCCGATCGACGTGCCGGCGCAGCTCGTCGATCTCGACGGGCGCCGAGTCGATCTCCATGCGCAGCCGCGACGCCGCCTCGTCGATCAGGTCGATCGCCTTGTCCGGCAGCTGCCGCGCGGGCAGGTAGCGGTTGGAGAGCGCGGCGGCGGCGACGAGCGCGCCGTCGGCGATGGCCACCTTGTGGTGCGCCTCGTAGCGCTCCTTGAGACCGCGGAGGATGGCGATGGTGTCTTCGACCGTGGGCTCGCCGACGTACACCTGCTGGAAGCGGCGCTCGAGCGCGGCATCCTTCTCGATGAACTCCCGGTACTCGTTGAGCGTGGTGGCGCCGATGAGGCGCAGCTCTCCGCGCGCGAGCATGGGCTTGAGCATGTTCGACGCCGCGACGGAGCCCTCGCCGCCGCCGGCGCCCATGAGCACGTGCAACTCGTCGATGAAGGTGATGACGCGTCCGTCCGATTCGGTGATCTCCTTGAGCACCTGCTTCAGCCGCTCCTCGAACTGCCCGCGGTACATGGCGCCGGCGACGAGGGCGGAGATGTCGAGGGTGACGAGCTCCTTGTCCTTGAGCGACTCGGCCACGTCACCGGCGACGATGCGCTGGGCGAGGCCTTCGACGACCGCGGTCTTGCCGACGCCCGGCTCACCGATGAGCACGGGGTTGTTCTTGGTGCGGCGGGTGAGCACCTGGCTCACGCGACGGATCTCGCTGTCGCGTCCGATGACGGGGTCGAGCTTGCCCTGGCGTGCACGGTCGGTGAGGTTGATGCCGAACTGCTCGAGGGCGGTCTGCTGCTCGTTCGTGGATCCGTTCTGCGGGTTGCTCATCTGTCCCTCCTGGGAGACTCCTTCTGGTCGGTCGTCACTCAAAGTTGAGTTGTGTTGGCTCAAGTTTACCAGGAGTTACGAGGGCCGACAACGGGCCCCCGGATCAGCGGACGTCGAGCACGGCATCCCAGATCGCCCGCGCGACCTGGCGTTTCGTTCCCGCAGCCTCGGCCACGACGGCACCGCCCTCTCCGACCACCTCGACCGCGTTGTGCGGCTTCTCGAAGCCGTGGTCGGCGTCGGCGAGGTTCACCGCGAGCAGGTCGACGCCCTTCCGCTCCCGCTTGCCCCGCGCGCGCTCCCG
>DAMDKH010000149.1:0-5191 GCA_032099965.1 Microbacterium sp. | reverse complement strand
TCGCGGCCGCCGGCACGCTCACCCGCAGCGGAGCATCCGCCGCCGTCACCGTGTAGACGCTGTGGCTGCCGTGGTACGTGCGCTCGGTGACCCGGGCGTCGAGCGTGGCCGGCGCTGTCGTGGGGGCGCCGGTCGAGGCGAGCGCGAGCTTCTCGGGCCGCACGTAGCTCTCGGCGGTGGTGTCGAGCCCGGCCCCGAGACCGGTGAGCTGTGCGGGGGTGAGGCGGTTGTTCTCGCCGATGAACCGGCACACGAACGGCGTCGCGCTGCGGTCGTAGATCTCCTGCGGCGTGCCCACCTGCTGCAGGGTGCCGGCGTCGAGCACGGCGATGCGATCGCTGAGGGTGAGGGCTTCCTCCTGGTCGTGGGTGACGTAGACGGTGGTCACCCCGACCTCGTGCTGCAGCTGCTTGAGCTGTTCGCGCAGCTGCACGCGCAGCTTGGCGTCGAGGTTCGACAGCGGCTCGTCGAGCAGCAGGATGCTCGGCGTCAGCACGAGCGCACGGGCGATGGCGACGCGCTGCTGCTGTCCGCCCGACAGCTCAGACACGTTCTTGTCGAGCTGTGAGGACGCGAGGCCCGTGCGGTCGGCGATCTCATCGACGCGCCGGCGCTGTTCGGCCTTCGACACCTTCTGCGCGCCCTTCTGCACGGTGAGGCCGAACGCGATGTTGTCGCGCACGCCCATGCTGGGGAAGAGCGCGTAGTTCTGGAAGACCATGCCCACGCCGCGCTTCTCGCTCGGCACACGAGTGACGTCGCGCCCGTCGATGAAGATGCGCCCGCCGGTGGGCTCGATGAACCCCGCGAGTGAGCGCAGGGCGGTGGTCTTGCCGCACCCGGAGGGACCCAGGAGGGTGAAGAACTCCCCCTCCTGGATCTCCAGGTTCAGGTGCGAGACCGCACGGTGATCGCCGAAGGCGACCTCGACGTCGTCGAAACGGATCATGGCGTGTGTTCCTTCTGCCGGTGTTCTGTTCTCGTGCGGTCCCGCGAAGCGGGTCAGCCGATGTACTCGAGCGTGACCTTCTCGACCCAGGCGCCGAGGTTCTCGCTCACGAATCCGAAGTCGATGTCCTGGCGGGGGAGGGTCTCCATCAGCTCGACGACCTCGGGGTTGGCCTTGTCGACCGCGCCCTCGTTCACCGGCATGGCGTTGAACTCGGCGGCGAACTCGCCCTGCACCTCGGCGCTGCCGAACCAGTCGATGAACTCCTGCGCCTTGTCCTCGTTGCCGGTGCCGTTGATCTGCGCGATCTGCTCGGTCACGTAGGGCACGCCGTACTCGGGCACGATCAGCCCGGTCGAGGTGCCGTACTCCTCGTCGCGCGCCTCGATGCCGCTCGACGGGATCACGCCGTAGTCCACCTCGTCGCGCGAGATGCGGGCGTACAGGTCGGTGCCCTCGACGGCGGGGGAGCCGTTGGCGTAGTACGCCTCGACCTTCTCCCAGCCCTCGTCGCTGACGCCGAGGTCGCCGTCCTCGTCGAGGTAGCGGGTGAGGATGCTCGCGAGCACGAGCTGCGGCGTCGCCTGACCCAGGGCGGGGTTGACCTCGTAACGGCCGGCGTACTCCTCGGTCCAGAGGTCTTCTTCGTCGGAGGGAGCGTCGGAGACGCGGCTCTCGTCGTACACCGTGGCGATGGCCTGCTCCACGAGCGGCCAGAAGGCGCCGTCGGCCGGGTCGCCGGCATCGGCCGGAACCTCGCTCGCCCACGCGGGCTCGTAGGGCGTGATGGCGTCTTCGGCCTTGAGCTGCTCGAAGAACATGTTGTTGAGGCCGAACACGACGTCGCCGACGGGGTTGTTCTTCTCGGCGATGATGCGGTTGGTCAGATCGGCGCCGCCGAGGCCCACGATCTCGATCTCGATGCCGGCTTCCGCCGCCTTCTCGGTGACCCACTCGCCACGGCCGTCGCTGTTGGAGTTCGTGTAGACGATGAGCGTGTCGCCCGAACCGCCGCCCTCGCCGCCTCCTGCGGTGTCGTCGGCGCCTGCCGTGCACCCCGTGAGTGCGACCGCTGCTGCCGCGGTGATCCCGATGAGAGACCAGCGCCTCTTCCGCATGTCGACCATGTTCGTCCCTTTCTCGCCTTCGAGCTGTGTCGGGTCTGACTCTACCCGGCATTTGTGTTGAAGGCACAAAGATTGTTTGGTTTCGTGAGCGCGGTCGCGCGTCCGCACTCAACGTAGGTCGCACGGATGAACGCCCGGCATGCGTCCGGTGAACGGGACGTTGCCCGTCCCGAGGTCAGCTGCCGCGGAGAGCGTCGCGGTAGGCGGCGAGGTCGGCGGAGAGGGCCGCGATGCGCTGCTCCCCCAGGGTGGCCGAGGCGGCGTCGACCACTCCGGTGACGCGGGAGCGGGCATCCTCGACCAGTCGCTCGGCCCGAGGGGTGAGAGCGGTATCGCGCTCGCGGCGGGGCCCCGGCACCGCGGAGCGCTGCACGAGCCCCTTCTTCTCGAGGCTCTGCAGCAGCACGTTCATCGACTGCCGCGAGACGAAGGTGCGGCGGGCGAGGTCGGACCCCGTGATGCCCGGCGCATCCGCGAGCGCCTGCAGGCAGACGTACTGCGGCACGCTCACCCCGAGGGGTCGGAGAGCCTCATCCATGCGCTGGTGCAGCAACGCCTGCGTCTGCTTGATGAGGATGCCGAGGTCTTCGGCCGCGGTGCGCGAGATCGGAGTCGCCATGTCAACAGTTTGACATACGGGTCGATGAGTGTCAGTGTATTGACACACATTCACTGCGAGGAGCGCGACATGACCACCACCGGACCCGACTTCATCTCCTTCCAGGTGCGCGATCTCGCCGCATCCGCCCGCTTCTACGAAGAGCTGGTCGGGCTGACCCGAGTGCCGGGCAACCCCGCAGCTGCGATCTTCTCGACGGGGTCGGGCGTGGCCTTCGCGGTCCGCGAGCCCCTTCCCGGTGTCGATCTCGACGCGATCGATCAGCTCGACGCCGGCATCGGTGTCTGGTTCCACAACGAGGATGCGGCGGGCGTGCATGCGCGCCTCGTCGATGCCGCCGTGACGATCGTGCAGGAGCCGACCGAGGGGCCGTTCGGCCTGCAGTTCGCCTTCCGCGACCCCGACGGCTACACGGTCACCGTCCACTCCCGCGCGTGACCGGGTCGGCTGCTCCGGGCTACGGTTCCCAGCGCAGGAGGTCGCCCGGCTGGCAGTCGAGCGCGACGCACAGGGCGTCGAGCGTCGTGAAGCGCACGGCCTTGGCGCGACCGTTCTTCAGCACGGCGAGGTTCGTCGGGGTGATGCCGATGCGCTCGGCGAGCTCGCCGACGCTCATCTTGCGGCGGGCCATCATCACGTCGATGTCGACGACGACGGGCATCAGATCACCTCGTCGTCGAGCTCGGAGCGCAGCGCCGTCGCCTCGGCATCGCGGGTGACGGCCTGCCGCAGCAGCGCCTTCATGACCACCACGAGCAGTGCCATGCCGGCGAGCACGACCCCGAGACCCCCGATCAGAGCCACGATCCCCGGTGCCGCCTCACCCGGGGCGAGCAGGGCGGCGAACGCGAACAGGAGCACGGCGGCCGCGGCGATCGCCCCGATGATCACATCGACGTACCGGAACGACGCGGGCGAGAAGATCGAGCCCCGGCGCACCTTCGTCAGCAGCATCCACACGCAGACGGCGAACACCTGCAGGGTCGCGACGCCGAGCACCAGGAGCACGATGAGCGCCACGCGACCCTCGATCGCGGCGTCGGTCAGGTCGTTCCACAGCAGAGGGGCGCCGACGACCTGCACCAGGAGCGAGCCGGCGAGCGCGAGCGCGATGATGACGCGCAGAACAGTGATCGTCGCGGAGGTCATGGCCGCTCCTTTCATCGAAGAACGATAGCAATCTATCGTTTATCGTCCGATCCGTCCAGGGGTCCGGGGTTTTTCGCCGCGCGTGAGAAGCCGGAGAGTGACGCGACCGCGGTGCGGGATGCGGCGTGTCTTGACCCCTCGCGACGGGGTGAGGGTGCGGGCGCGCTGGGGGGAGCGAGGGTGCGGGCTGGAGTGGGGGCGGGGGTCAGGATGCCCGGCGCGGGGCTGCCGCGGCATCCGCGATCTCGGCCCACACGGCGTCGAGCGAGAGGTGGAGCACGTCGGCGATCGCCGCGATCGTGGAGAAGGCCGGGGTGGCGACGCGGCCCGACTCGATCTTGCGGAGGGTCTCGGGCGAGACGCCGGCGTCGAGGGCGACGGCGAGCATCGAACGCTCCCCGCGGGCCCGGCGGAGCACGGCGCCCAGGCGCTCGCCGCGTTCGACCTCGGCGGGGGTGAGCGGCATCCGGACCATCATGATCCCGATTCTAATCCCGGGATAGTCTTACCGGTATAGTTATCGGTTCCGCCCGACCTCCGCACCAGAGAGCACCATGATCGAGATCCTCACCCCGGCCCAGCTCGACCGCGCGCGCGACACCGGCGCCCTCGTCGGGAGCATCCTGCGCACCCTGCGCGAGCGGGCATCCGTCGGCACGAATCTCCTCGAGATCGACAGCTGGGCGCGGGCGATGATCGAGGATGCCGGGGCCGAATCCTGCTACGTCGACTACGCGCCGTCGTTCGGCCGCGGGCCGTTCGGCCACTACATCTGCACCGCGGTCAATGACGCCGTGCTGCACGGCCTGCCTCATGACTACGCGCTGCGCGACGGCGACCTGCTTACGCTCGACCTCGCCGTCTCGCTCCACGGCATCGCGGCCGACGCGGCGGTCAGCTTCGTGGTCGGCGAGGCGCAGGCATCCGACCTGGCCCTGATCGACACGACGGAGCGCGCCCTCGCCGCCGCGATCGCCGCCACGCGACCCAGCGGGAGGATCGGCGACATCTCCCGCGCGATCGGCACGGTGCTGAAGGCCGACGGCTACCCCGTCAACCTCGAGTTCGGCGGCCACGGCATCGGCTCGACCATGCACCAGGATCCTCATGTGGCGAACGACGGACGCCCCGGTCGCGGGTACATCCTGCGCCCCGGCCTGCTGCTGGCGCTCGAGCCCTGGGTGATGGCCGACACCGACCGGCTCGTGACCGACGCCGACGGCTGGACGCTCCGCAGCGCCACCGGCTGCCGCACCGCCCACTCCGAGCACACCGTCGCCATCACGGAGTCCGGTGCCGAGGTGCTCACGCTTCCGCCCGCCGCCTGACCCACCCCGCGCCCCCCCC
>DAMDKH010000148.1:0-5204 GCA_032099965.1 Microbacterium sp. | reverse complement strand
CTCGACGTGCGCACCCGCACCGAGGCCGCCGCGGCCGCCCGGCGCCGCGGCCTGATCGCCGTCGAGGGGTGACGGAGTGGGGGTGCGGGGCCGCGCCGAGCGGCCTTCTCCGGAAATTCGAGGGCGCGCTGTCGGCTGGGCGTGATACCGTGACGTCATCCCCGCTCTGGGGAATCCGGACGTGCTATCTGCGCCGACGGACGTCCACTCCGCGTCGATCGACGCCCCAATTCGTGCTCACCGGACGATTCGGTGTAGCGCCTCGGCCGTGTATATGCGGCCAGATCAACAGAAAGAAGAAACACATGGCCACCGGCACTGTGAAATGGTTCAACTCGGAGAAGGGCTTCGGCTTCATCGCTCCCGATGACGGCACGGACGACCTCTTCGCCCACTACTCGGCGATCGCCGGCAACGGCTTCAAGGAGCTGCGGGAGAACCAGAAGGTCGAATTCGACGCCGAGCGTGGCCCCAAGGGCATGCAGGCTGCGAACATCCGCGCCCTCTGATCCTCGCGATCGCATTCGGCCGGCCGGTCCCTTCGGGGGCCGGCCGGCTTTGTGTTTCTCCGGGTGCCTCCCTCGCGACGACGTCCCCGGAGGGGAGGAGGGGGAGGGGCGGTCGAATTGAGGTTCGCCTTACTTCGGGTTACATTAGGTGAGCCTTACCGAACCGGCGCGACTCGGCGCCGAAGCCTCCCCCCGACCCGAAGGGATCTGCTGTGCGCACCTCTCGTCTCCTCGCCATCGGCGCCGCCGCGGCCCTCGCCCTGAGCCTGACGGCCTGCGCGAGCAACGCCCCCGAGAGCGGAGCGGATGCCGGGGGCAACCCGGCCTCCGACGACGCGTTCCCCGTCACGATCGAGCACGTCTTCGGCGAGACCACCATCACCGAGAAGCCCGAGCGCGTGGCGTCTCTGGCCTGGGCGAACCACGAGGTGCCGCTCGCCCTCGGCATCGTGCCCGTCGGCATGAGCAAGGCGGCCTGGGGTGACGACGACGACAACGGCATCCTCCCCTGGGTGGAGGAGAAGCTCGACGAGCTCGGTGGAGAGACCCCCGTGCTCTTCGACGAGAGCGACGGGATCGACTACGAGGCTGTGGCCGACACCCAGCCCGACGTGATCCTCGCCGCCTACTCCGGCCTCACGCAGGAGGAGTACGACACGCTCTCCAAGATCGCTCCGGTCGTCGCCTACCCGGAGGTCGCCTGGGGCACTCCGGTCGATGAGATGGTCGAGATGAACGCCAAGGCGCTCGGCCTCGAGAAGGAGGGCCAGGCCCTCATCGACGACCTGCACGCCGACGCGGACGCCGCCCTCGAGGCCCACAGCATCCTCAAGGACAAGACGGTCATGTTCGCGTACATCGACCCGACCGACCTCAGCCAGATCGGCTTCTACACCGCCATCGACACCCGCGCGGGCTACCTGCACGAGCTGGGGCTGCCGTTCCCGGCCATCGTCGAGGAGAACAAGGACAGCGACCAGTTCTACCTCTCGGTCAGCGCGGAAGAGGCGCAGAAGTTCGACGACGTCGACGTCATCGCCACGTACGGCGACGACTCGATGATCGACCTGCTGCAGTCCGACCCGCTGCTGTCGAAGATCCCCGCGATCGCCGAGGGCCGCATCGCGATCCTCCCGGACGCGACGCCCATCGCCGCCTCCGCGAACCCGTCGCCGCTCTCGATTCCGTGGGGCCTCGACGAATACCTCGGGCTGCTGGCCGCACCGCTGGGCGAGTGACGCGCCTCCGCAGCGCGGAGTGAACGACCCGTGACCTCAGCAACCGCCCTCGCGCCGGGCGCCGCAGACCTGCGGCGCCCGGCGGTGGTGCGCACCCTCTGGCTCGTGGCCGGAGTGGGCGTGCTCGTCGTGCTGAGCGTCCTGTCGATCTCCTTCGGGGTGCGTGCCGTCTCGGTCGACGACGTCATGGCGGCCCTCTCCGGTCAGACCGCGACCATCGAGCAGGCGGCGATCGTGAAGCGCATCCCTCGCACCGTGCTCGCGCTGCTCGTCGGAGCGGCGCTCGCGCTGTCCGGGGCGGCGATGCAGGCCGTGACGCGCAACCCGATCGCCGACCCCGGCATCCTCGGGGTGTCGAACGGCGCCTCCCTCGCCGTCGTGCTCGGCATCGCCTTCCTGGGGCTGACCGACCCGTACGGGCACATGGCGCTGGCCATCGTCGGCGCCGCCCTCGCCGCGACCTTCGTGTACGCGGTGGGCTCGCTCGGCCGGGGCGGCGCGACGCCGCTCAAACTGGCGCTCGCCGGAGCGGCGACCTCCGCCGCGTTCGCCTCACTCATCAGCGCCGTCATGCTGCCGCGGGTCGACCTGCTGCAGACCTTCCAGTCCTGGCAGATCGGCGGAGTCGGTGGCGCGGAATGGCCGCGCATCGCCCTCACCGCGCCGGTGCTCGCGGTCGGAGCGCTCATCTGCCTCCTCTGCGCCCGCGGCATGAACTCCCTCGCCCTCGGCGACGACATGGCCAAGGGGCTGGGCGAACACGTCTTCCGCACCCGGATGCTGTCGGCGCTCGGCGCGGTCATCCTCGCCGGCGCGGCCACGGCGATCGCGGGTCCGATCGGGTTCGTGGGGCTGGTCATCCCGCACATCTGCCGTCTGCTGATGGGCACCGACCATCGCTGGCTGCTGCCCTTCTCGGCCCTCGCCGGCGCGGCGCTGCTCACCGCGAGTGACATCATCGGCCGGGTCATCGCCCCCTCCGCCGAGGAGATCCAGGTGGGCATCATCACCGCGATCATCGGGGCGCCGTTCTTCATCTGGATCGTCCGCCGGCAGAAGGTGCGCGAGCTGTGACCACCACCGAGCACACCGAGCACACCCTCGACCGATCCGGCGAGCCGGCGGCGGAGCGGGTGCGCCGCATCGTCGTCGGGCGCCGCTCCCGTCACCGCCGTCACGCCGTCGCGACGATCGTGCTCGGGTTGCTGGTCGTCGCCCTGTTCGCCGTGGCGCTCATGGTGGGCAACACCTTCTACGGCCCGGCCGAGGTCGTGCGCGTGCTCCTGGGCGAGACCGTGCCGGGGGCATCCTTCACCATCGGCGACCTGCGCCTACCGCGTGCCGTGCTCGCCGTGCTCACCGGCATCGGCTTCGGAATGGCCGGTGTCAGCTTCCAGACGCTGCTCCGCAACCCGCTCGCCTCCCCCGACATCATCGGCATCTCCAGCGGAGCCGGGGCGGCCGCCGTCTTCGGCATCATCGTGCTGTCGCTCGACGGACCCGTCGTCTCGCTCTTCGCCCTCGGGGGTGCCGTGGTCACGGCCCTCGCGATCTACGCGCTGTCGATCCGCGGCGGTTTCGCCGGGACCCGCCTCATCCTGATCGGCATCGGCGTGGCCGCCATGCTGCAGAGCGTCATCTCGTATCTGCTCTCGCGCGCCGCCAACTGGGACATCCAGACGGCGATGCAGTGGCTCACCGGAAGCCTCAACAACGCCTCCTGGGAGCGCGTGCTGCCGCTGGCGATCGCCGCCGCGATGATCGTGCCCCTGCTGCTCGCGAACGGCCGCGCGCTCGGCGCACTGCAGCTCGGAGACGACTCGGCCGCCGGACTCGGGGTGCGCGTGAACCTCACCCGCCTGCTGTTCATCCTCGGGGCCGTCGCCCTGCTGGCCTTCGCCACGGCGGCCACCGGTCCGATCGCGTTCGTGGCCTTCATGGCCGGCCCCATCGCCGCGCGCCTCACCGGACCGGGCGCGAACCTGCTCGTGCCCAGCGCTCTCGTCGGCGCCGTGCTCGTGCTCGGGGGCGACCTCATCGCGCAGTTCCTGCTCGGCACCCGCTACCCCGTGGGCGTCGTCACCGGCGTGCTGGGCGCGCCGTACCTGATCTACCTGCTCGTCCGCACCAACCGCTCGGGAGGATCGCTGTGACCGTCTCGCACAGCCTGTCGGCCGAGGGAGTGACTCTCTCCTACGGCGACCGCACCATCATCGACGGGCTCGACCTGACCGTCGCGCCCGGCCGCATCACCACCATCGTCGGGGCGAACGGATGCGGCAAGTCGACGCTGCTGCGCTCCCTCGCCCGTCTTCTCTCGCCGACGGAGGGGCAGATCGTGCTCGACGGGAAGTCGGTGCACGCGCGCCCGACGAAGGAGGTCGCCCGCATCCTCGGCCTGCTCCCGCAGTCGCCGGTGGCCCCGGAGGGCATCGCCGTCGCCGACCTCGTGGGCCGAGGACGGCATCCGCACCAGAAGGCGCTCGCCCGCTGGAGCGCCCACGACTACGAGGTGGTGGCCGACGCCCTCGACGCCACCGGCGTCACCGAGCTCGCCGACCGCAGTGTCGACGAGCTCTCGGGCGGGCAGCGGCAGCGCGTGTGGATCGCGATGGCCCTCGCCCAGGAGACCGACATCCTGCTGCTCGACGAGCCCACCACGTTCCTCGACGTCGCCCACCAGGTCGAGGTGCTCGACCTGCTCACCGACCTCAGCGTCGCCCGCGGCACCACGATCGTCATGGTGCTGCACGACCTGAACCTCGCCGCACGCTACGCCGACGAGCTCGTCGCGATGAAGGACGGACGGGTCCACGCCATTGGCGCGCCCGCCGACGTCGTGACCGCGGAGCTCGTGGAGGAGGTCTTCGGCCTCCCCAATCAGATCACCATCGACCCGGTCTCCGGCAAGCCGATGGTCACACCCATCGGGAGGCACCATGTCCGCTGAGACCGCCACGACCGAGAAGCCCGCCTACGTGCTCGCCCGCGCCGCGGTGCGCGCCGTCCGCCGCGTCTCGCCGAACTTCGTGCGCGTCACGTTCGGCGGCACCGAGCTCGACGAGTTCGCGACGCCGGGGAACGTGTTCGACGCCCGCATCAAACTGATCTTCCCGCCGGCCTCCGGCATCCTGCCCCCGCTCGATCGCGAGACCGACGACTGGTGGGGGTCGTATCTCGCGGTGCCCGAGGCAGAGCGCGGGTCCATGCGCACGTACTCGGTGCGCGACCTGCGGGTGACCGATGACGGCACCGAGGTGGACGTCGACTTCGTGCTGCACCTCGCTCCGGGCCTCACCGGTCCGGCCTCGCGGTGGGCGAGCACGGCGGAGGTCGGGCAGGAGCTGTTCCTCATCGGCCCGCGCCGCGGCCGCGTCGGGCTCGGCGGGATCGAGTACGCCCCGGGCGGCGCATCCTCGGTGCTGCTCGTGGGCGACGAGACGGCCGCGCCGGCCAT
>DAMDKH010000147.1:0-5277 GCA_032099965.1 Microbacterium sp. | reverse complement strand
GGTACCTCGGCGGCGACGACGACCGCGGTGGGCTCGCTCGTCGCGGTGCCGTCGCGGAAGCCAGCGAGCGTTCCGGTGACCGTGACCGTGATGCGCGAGCCGATGGCCTCCGCGGGGATCACGAACTGGTCGGCCGCAGGGTCGGCGGCGGCGGCGATGAGCTCCGGCTCGTCGCCCGGCTGCGCGGGGGTCTCGACGGGCACGCCGTCGATGTTCCACTGGTAGCTGAGCGCGGTGCCCTCGGGCCAGCCCTGCGACGACGCGGTGAGCGTCTCACCCACGACGGCCTGTCCCGAGATGGTGGGCTCCTCGGTCGGGGCCAGCAGCTCGACCACGTCGAACTCGGCGGTGCAGTTCGCGCAGCTCGACCCGAGGCTCGTCGACGACGCGGTGGAGGTCACCGTGCCGCCGGGGGCGTCGTCGTCGATGGTCGCCGACACCTGCAGGATCGACGAGGTGCCCGTCGCCGTGGCGGGGACGGTCCAGGTGAGCGTGGTGCCCAGGACCGTGACCTCCGGCGGCAGTTCACCGAGGACGGCGTTCGCCAGCAGGCCGCTGATGTCGATCGACACCACGGTCGACGCCAGGGGCACCAGGCCGGTGTTCGTGGCCGTGGCCGTGAGCAGCACGGTGTCGCCGGGCTCGAGCGGGGAGACGGCATCCGTCGCCAGACCGATCGACGACTTGTCGGGCCAGGCGGGCTTGTCGGCCTGCAGGATCCAGTCGCTCCAGAACGCGCCCAGGTCGCGGCCGGAGAGCCGCTCGGCGAGGGCGCGCAACTCGGCGCCCGTGCGGCTCGTGCCGCCGTTCTCGATCTGCCACTGCTTGATCAGGGCGAAGAAGGGCTCGTCGCCGATCGCCACTCGCAGGGCTGCCCAGAACTGGGCGCTGCGGGTGTACGTCTGGTAGCCGTACAGCTCGGCCGAGTCGGTCTGTCCACCCGGCGCGATGGTCCACCGGGGGTCCGTCCCGGCGACGTTGTTCCACTGCCCGAAGTACGTCTGCTCCGAGCGGGCCACGCCGGTGCCGAAGCCCTCGGTGCTGTTGTAGTAGGTGGGACCCCAGGTCGCCATTCCCTCACCCATCCAGATGTCTGTCCAGGTCGTCGGGGCGACGTTGTTGCCGTACCACTGGTGGATGAGCTCGTGGATGAGCGTGCTGCCGTTCACCGAGCCGACGCTGGGGAAGAACGACCGGTCCTGCGTCTCGAGCGCGTAGTTGATGCCGCCGGGCACGGTCTTCACGATCACGCCGGTGCTGTTGCCCGGGTAGGGGCCGTACAGCTTCTCGAGGTTCTGCGTGATGGGCTGCAGCTGGGCGATGCGGTTGCGCACCGTCGTCTTGTTCGCTTCGCTGAAACCGAAGTCGATGAACGACCACGAGGGGATGACGCGTCCGTCGGTCAGGGTGACGGATCCTTCGACGACCTCGTAGCGCCCGATGCCGATGACCACCAGCTCCGACGCCATCTGCTCGTTCTGACGCCAGGTCCACGTCGTGCGGTCGCCGGCCTGGTTCGCGACCTTCGACACGAGTTCGCCGTTGCTCGCGACGGCGCCGGGGGCGCTCACACCGGTGGTGTTGGTGAGCGTCGTCGGTGCGTCGACCGAGATGGTGTAGGTGGCCTTGTCGGCGGGGGTGTTGTTGTGCGGGAAGCCGGTCATCATGCCGATGGGCTGGCCGAGGAGCATCGCCCCGTCGTTCGTGCCGCTCCAGCCTTCCTGGCTGCCGTCGGCGTCGGTGTGGAACTGCGGCACGCCGCTGTAGTTCACCGTGACGGTGAACACGTCGGTGACCGGGGTGGCCGGGGTGACGATCAGCTTGTACTTGATCGCGGCGGGGTCGACGTCGCGGCTCCAGGTCGCGGGCGCCCCGTTGACGAAGACGCTGTCGACGTCGAGGCCCTCGAAGTCGAGCGAGAACGAGCGCAGCGGCGCGGCGGCGCGCGCCGTCATGGTCGTCGACGCCGCGTCGAACTCGCCGGTGATCACGCTGTTCGCGATGCCGGTGGGGCTCCAGGAGATGTCGATGTCGTAGTCGAGGGCGTCGTATCCGCCGTTGCCGACGTTCGGGAACATCGCGTCGCCGGCGGTGTGGGCGCCGTCGATCGGGTCGTCGGCGGCGGATGCCGGGGCGGACGCGGCGAGCAGGGAGGCGGCGAGGAGTGTCGTGACCGTGGTGGTCGCGAGCATCCGTCGGCGCAGGGGAGAGGTGCGTCGGGTCATGGGTGCTTTCGGGTAGGCGTGGTCGTCGAGCGACCGGTCACGTCGTCGTGGTGCGAAGGCTTGTGGCCGAGTGCGTGCGAGCGGGATGTTCGCAACCTAGGGAAGTCCTATGTCTGGAATATATCGGTGTTGTGTCGGCCGTGTTGCCGGGCCCGGATTCCCGCTCCGTGCCACGGGGATACCCGCAGCAACGCGATCGGGCAAGGGGGTTCTCGGTGTCGGCGGGGGCGCGTAGAAAGGGGAAGAGTTCGAAGGAGAGAGTCATGGCCGCCGGAGATATCGAGACGTTCCACCGCAATGGCATCTGGTTCAACCGCATCGAAGGCGAGGGCGGTGTGATCGGGTCGGGCTACGACTCCCAGGAGGAGGCGGTGGTCGCGGGCCGCGGCTCGGCATCGGCGCGCCAGGTGGCTCACATCATCCGCGACGAAGAGGGGCCGTCGACCGACGTCTCGTCCGTCGAACGGCACCCGCGCGACCGTGTCGGCGTGCCGATGGGTGACGAGCCCCCGTCTTCGTGACGACCCGTCGACGGAGGCGCCCGGCGGGACGTGAGCACGGGGTGGCCGGATCGGAATCGCACGCCCTCGGAGTCGAGAGCGTGCGATCCTGATCCGGCAGCATCCGAGGAGGGCTACTGCACCGACCACCCGCCGTCCGAGGCGAGGATGGCGCCGTTGATGTTGACGCCGTCGTCCGACAACAGGAACGTGATCGAGGCGGCGAGCTGCTCGGCCGTCGCGACCGTGGGGATCGCCTGCTGGAAGGGCGAAAGGCGGGCCGAGCCGTACTCCGACATGTGCGGGGGCATCGGGATGCCGGTGGCCACTCCGCCGGGGGCGACGGAGTTCACGCGGATGCCCTTCGGGCCGTACATGAACGCGGCCGACTTGGTGACGCCGATGATGCCGTGCTTGCTGGCCGTGTAGGCGTTGCCCGAGGCGTTGCCGCGCAGACCCGCCTCGCTCGAGACGTTGAGGATCGCGCCGCGGCCGGCCTTCTCCATGATCGGCAGCACCGCGCGCATGAGCTTGAAGGGGGCGGTGAGGTTGATGGCGATGACGCGGTCCCACACGGCATCCGTCGTCTCGCCCGCCGGGGAGAAGTCGTCGTTGATGCCTGCGACGTTCGCGAGTCCGTCGATCGTGTCGCCGGCGGCGGCGATGACGGCGTCGATGGCCTCCTGCGTCGTGAGGTCTCCGGCGACGGTGACGATGTCGGCATCCGGGTTGTCTGCCGCGAGGGCGTCGAGCTTGTCGGCGGCGATGTCGCTGGCGATCACGCGCCCTCCCTCGCGGGCGATGCGCTCGGCGGTCGCGCGTCCGATGCCCGAGGCGGCGCCGGTGACGATCACGGTCTTGCCGGCGAAGCGGGCGCTCGCCGCCTGCGCGGGAACGGCTTCCTCGACCGGCAGCTCGCCGCCGTTCGCCGCGCGCACGAGGTCGTCGACGACCGACTGCGGCATGGCCCCCTGGCTCATGGCCACCAGCTGCTGCAGCGGCAGGGCGAGCACGGGGGTGAGGAGCGACGGGTCGGCACCGGTCTGCTCGAAGAGTCCGCGGATGAGCGGGCCCCCGGTCGGGTCGTCGAGCCATTCGCCGATGGTGGAGTGGGCGGTGAGTGCCATGTCGTGCTCCTTGTCCGGGTTTCGCAACGGTGCGTCTCGTTATTTCAGCATACGCCCGAGTAGCCTCGGATGGTGCCTCGTCCTCGCAGTGAAAAAGCCCGCAGAGCGGTGCTCGATGCGATGCGTGCGGCCGTCTCGGCAGGAGGCTACGAGACGGTGACGATCGAGGGGCTGGCGGATGCCGCCGGCGTCTCGAAGCAGACCATCTACCGCTGGTGGGGGTCGAAGGCGGCCATCCTCGGCGAGGCTCTGCTCGACGGCGTCGTGCCGGGGGCCGAGGTGGCGGTGCCGTACACGGCCGACCTCGCCGCCGACCTGCGCGCCTGGTTCTCGGCGATGAGCGCCTCGCTCGCCGACCCCGAGGGTATCGCCATCGCCCGGGCGCTCATCGTGGTGACGGCGTCGGATGCTCCGCTCGGCCTGGCGCTGAACGAACGCCTGGCCGCGCCCATCCGTCAGTGGGTGACCGGCCGCCTCGACCGCGCGGTGCAGGACGGGGAGATGCGGGCGGATGTCGACGCGGCGATCATCGCCGAGGAGCTCGTCGCGATGGCGAGTTATGCCGCGCTGCTCGGGCGCCCCCTGAGCGACGCGCGGGTCGAGGCGACCGTGGAGGTGCTGCTGCGGGGGATCCAGGCGGGGTGAGCCGCGGAAGTACCTCTTGACGCAGCACTTGCATTTTGCAAGTATGGCCGGCATGAGCCTCTTCCTGACCTGTCCCGTCGCCGACGTCGAGCGCGCCACCGCCTTCTACTCCGCCCTCGGGTGGACCCTCAATGCCGAGATGTCCGACCACAACGTGTCGTGCTTCGCCATCGCCCCCGAGCAGTACGTCATGCTCGGCAGCCGCGAGATGTACGCGGCCGTCGGGGGCACCGACGACCTGATCGGCGGTCCGGACACCCCCTCCAAGGTCACCCTCTCGTTCGATCTCGGCAGCCGCGAAGAGGTCGACGAGCTCGTCGCGCGCGCCGAGGCCGCCGGCGGGCGCGTCGGCGACACCGACGACTACCCCTTCATGTACCAGCGGCAGTTCGACGACCCCGACGGCTACCACTACTCGCCGTTCTGGATGAAGCCCGCCGACGCCGACGCGTGAGCGACCTCGCCGCGGCCCTCGACGTCGTCGGAGCGCGGTGGGCGCTGCTCATCGTCGAGCGCCTGCTCGACGGTCCGCAGCGTTACGGCGATCTGCAGCGCGAGCTCGGCGTGCCGACGAACATGCTCGCGACCCGGCTGCGAGAACTCGAAGCCGCCGGCGTGCTGACCCGTCTGCCCCTGAAGCACAACACCCGCGCCTACGCGCTGACCGACCGCGGCCTCGCGCTGCGCGAGGCGATCGTCGCCCTCGCGCGGTGGGCGGAGGCGGATGCCGGTGAGCCCGGGCCCGCCGCGTCATCCACTCCCTGAGCCTCGCCCCGCGCG
>DAMDKH010000146.1:0-5286 GCA_032099965.1 Microbacterium sp. | reverse complement strand
CGGGCTCGGCTCCGGCGCGGTGACCTGGGCGTGCGCGACCTGGCTGACGATCGCGGCGATGACGATCAGTGCCCCGCCGAGCCCGGCGATGACGTTGTCGCGGACGCGCCGGCGGATCTTCGCGGCATGCCATTCGGTCCGCGCGGCGTGCAGTCGTGCGCGCTCCGCCTGCGTGCGTGCCTGAGTGGTCCTGGAACCGCGTGCCGCCATCGCCGACTCTCCTCTCGCGACGTCACCGCTCGACGTCGCCTGAGAGCCTACCGTCGCCGACGTCCGCGGCCCGCATTAGCCTGGAGGGATGACCTCCGCCTCCGCGCTGCTCTCCGGGCAGACCCCGCTCGCCGTGCGGATGCGTCCGGTGTCGCTCGACGAAGTCGCGGGCCAGCGTCACCTCCTGCGCGCCGGGTCGCCGATCGTCGCCCTCGCCGACCCCGACGCCGCCGCTCCCGGCGCGGTGTCGATCATCCTCTGGGGACCCCCCGGCACGGGCAAGACCACGCTCGCGCAGGCGATCGCCCGGTCGTCGGGCCGCCGCTTCGTCGAACTCTCGGCCATCACGGCCGGCGTCAAGGACGTCAGGGAGGTCATGCAGGAGGCGATCACGCAGCGCGACCTCTACGGACAGACGACGATCCTGTTCCTCGACGAGATCCACCGCTTCACGAAGGCGCAGCAGGATGCGCTGCTCCCCGGCGTCGAGAACGGCTGGGTCATCCTCATCGCGGCGACGACCGAGAACCCGTCCTTCTCGGTCATCTCTCCGCTGCTCTCGCGCTCTCTGCTGCTCACGCTCCAGCCGCTGACCGACGACGACATCGCCCTCCTCATCGACCGCGCGGTCGACGACGCCCGCGGCCTCCACGGGGCCGTGGCGCTGGGCGACGACGCACGCGCCGCCCTCGTCCGTCTCGCGTCCGGGGATGCCCGTCGGGCACTCACCGGCCTCGAGGCGGGTGCGGCCGTGGCGCTGTCGCGCGGGACGCGCGAGGCGGCGGAGGCCGACGACGACGAGAGTGCCGACGAGGAGGACGGCGGTGCCACGGAAGACGTCGTCCCCGAGGTCACCGCGGACGACATCGCTCAGGCCGTCGACCGGGCGCTGCTGCGCTACGACCGGCAGGGCGATGAGCACTACGACGTCATCAGCGCCTTCATCAAGTCCATCCGGGGGTCCGACCCCGACGCCGCGCTGCACTATCTGGCGCGGATGATCGAAGCGGGGGAGGACCCGCGGTTCATCGCACGGCGCCTGGTGATCTCCGCTTCGGAGGACATCGGTCTCGCCGACCCCCAGGCTCTCGTGATCGCCGTCGCAGCCGCCGACGCCGTGGCCTTCATCGGGATGCCGGAGGGACGCATCCCGCTCGCCGAGGCCACCGTCTACCTGGCCACGACCGCCAAGTCGAACGCGGCGTACGCGGGCATCGACGCCGCCATCGCCGACATCCGCAAGGGCGGGTTCGGCCGCGTACCGCTGCATCTTCGCGACGCGCACTATCCGGGGGCGAAACGGCTCGGACACGGCCGCGGATACGTGTACCCGCACGACAACGAGTTCGGCATCGTGCCGCAGCAGTACCTGCCGGACGAGCTCCGGGACCGCCGCTACTACGCCCCGAAGTCGTTGGGCGCCGAACGCGACGTGTCGGCGCGCCTCGAGCGCATCCGGCGCATCCTCGACGGGCGGTGAAGCGGGGCCGGCGAGGCCGCAGCTCCGCGTCCCGCGGGGCCGCCGACGACTCTGTTAGACTTGAGCGGCTCGAAACCGAGTTTTCGGGCATCTCCTCACTCACACCACACCTCGACGGCGCCCCGGCGTGCGCCCCGAGGCAGAGTGCGGTGATACGTCCGTGAGTCGCGAGAGTCGCGACCACGTCATCGGAAGGACAGCTTCGTGACCACGAAGTCCCAGGACCGCCGCAAGGTCCGGCTCAGCCGCGCCCTCGGCGTCGCTCTCACCCCGAAGGCCGCCCGCTACCTCGAGAAGCGTCCCTACGCTCCGGGTGAGCACGGCCGCACCAAGCGCAAGGCCGACAGCGACTACGCCGTCCGTCTGCGTGAGAAGCAGCGTCTGCGCGAGCAGTACGGCATCCGCGAGAAGCAGATGCGCAACACGTTCAACGAGGCCCGCCGCCAGGAGGGTCTGACCGGTGAGAACCTCGTCGAGCTCCTCGAGATGCGTCTCGACGCGCTCGTGCTGCGCGCCGGCTTCGCCCGTACGACGGCGCAGGCCCGCCAGCTCGTCGTGCACCGCCACATCCTCGTCGACGGCCAGCTCGTCGACCGCCCGTCGTTCCGCGTGAAGCCGGGTCAGCTCATCCACGTCAAGGCCAAGAGCGAGGGCACCGAGCCCTTCCAGGTCGCAGCCGCCGGCGGTCACGCCGAGGTCCTGCCGCCCGTTCCCGGCTACCTCGAGGTCGAGCTCGACAAGCTCCAGGCCCGTCTGGTCCGTCGTCCGAAGCGCGCCGAGGTCCCCGTGACCTGTGAAGTGCAGCTCGTCGTCGAGTACTACGCGGCTCGCTGAGCCATCAGGGCGCTGCTCCGCAGCGTTCGCATCGAGAGGCGTCGGGGTCACCCGACGCCTCTCGTCGTTTCCGCATACGATGGAGAAACCGCGCCTTCGCGGATCTAGGCAAGGATGACGTCATGAAGAACATGCTGTGGTTCCTGATCGGTGTGATCGGCGGGTTCGTCGCCGCGCACTTCATGAACAAGGACCCCCGGGGCCACGACCTCCTCGCCGACGTCGATGCGCGTATCAACGGGTTCACGGCGCTGATCGGCGACGCCTATCGCGCCCAGGAGGCCCGGCTCACCGAGCCCCTCGACCGCTGACCCGCGCATCCGCACCCCTCCCTCCGACCAAGGACACCCGGCACTCCTATGAAATCTGCGGAAATCGCGCAGCGCTATCTCGACTTCTTCGAGAAGAACGACCACGTCATCGTCCCCTCGGCCTCCCTCGTGAGCGACGACCCCTCGCTGCTCTTCACGGTGGCCGGGATGGTGCCCTTCATCCCGTATCTGACGGGTGTCGTGCCGTCGCCGCACCCGCGGATCGCGGACGTGCAGAAGTGCATCCGCACGAATGACATCGAAGAGGTCGGCAAGACCGCGCGTCACGGGACGTTCTTCCAGATGCTCGGCAACTGGTCGTTCGGCGACTACTTCAAAGAGGGAGCCATCAGCTACGCCTGGGAGCTCCTCACCGGCTCGGAGGCCGACGGCGGCTTCGGGTTCGACGAGAAGGACCTCTGGGTCACCGTCTACGAGACCGACGACGAGGCCGAGTCGATCTGGCGCGACGTGATCGGGTTGAAGCCCGAGCGCATCCAGCGCCTGGGGCGCGCGGACAACTACTGGAACACCGGGCAGCCGGGCCCGGGAGGGCCGGACTCGGAGATCTTCTTCGACCGCGGACCCGCCTACGGCAAGGACGGCGGTCCGGCCGCCGACGACTCGCGGTTCCTCGAGATCTGGAACCTCGTGTTCATGCAGGACTTCATCGAGAACGTCCGGGGCAAGACCGAGTTCGACATCGTGGGCGAGCTTCCCCAGAAGAACATCGACACCGGCATGGGCCTCGAGCGCGTGGCGTTCCTCAAGCAGGGCGTCGAGAACATGTACGAGACCGATCAGGTGCGCCCCGTGCTCGACCGCGCCGTTGAGCTGTCGGGCAGGCCCTACGGCAAGGTGCACGAAGACGACGTGCGCTTCCGGGTCATCGCCGATCACGTGCGCTCCTCGCTCATGCTCCTGTCCGACGGCGTCCGCCCCTCGAACGAGGGCCGCGGCTACATCCTGCGCCGCCTCATGCGCCGTACGGTCCGCTCGATGCGGCTGCTGGGAGTCGACGAGCCCGTCTTCCCCGAGCTGTTCGCGACGTCGCGCGACGCGATGAAGGCGTCGTACCCCGAGCTCGAGCGCGACTGGTCGACGCTCTCCTCCGCCGCCTTCGCCGAGGAGGAGACGTTCCGCCGCACCCTGACGCAGGGGTCGACGATCCTCGACCTCGCGCTCGACGTGACGAAGAAGGAGGGCAAGGAGGCGCTCAGCGGGCCCGAGGCCTTCCTCCTGCACGACACCTACGGCTTCCCGATCGACCTGACTCTCGAGGTCGCCGAAGAGGCGGGGCTGCAGGTCGATCGCGCCGCGTTCGACGCGCTCATGCGCGAGCAGCGCGACCGCGCCAAAGCCGACGCCCGCAACCGCAAGCGTCAGCTCGCCGACGTGTCGGTGTATCGCGATCTCCGCGCCCTGGGCGAGACCCGTTTCGACGGCTACAGCGAACTCGAGGTGCAGTCGCGCGTGCTCGGGCTCCTCGTCGACGGCCAGCCGGTGCGCAGTGCGTCCGAAGGGCAGATCGCCGAGGTCGTGCTCTCGGAGACCACGCTGTACGCCGAGTCCGGGGGACAGGTCGCCGACAAGGGCACCATCGTCGGTCCCGGCTACGAGCTGGATGTCCTGGACGTCCAGCGTCCGGTGCCCGGTCTGATCAGCCACACCGTCGAGGTGTCGCGGGGCACCGTCGCCGTCGACGACGCGGCGACCTCGGTGGTCGACGCCAAGAACCGTCGTGCCGCCCGTCAGGCCCACTCCGCGACGCACCTGGTGCACGCGGCGCTGCGCGACACGCTCGGCCCGACGGCCACCCAGGCCGGTTCGCTCAACCGCGCCGGATACATGCGCTTCGATTTCGCCTGGTCGCAGGCGCTCTCGACCGACACGCGCTCCGAGATCGAGGAGATCGCCAACCGCGCCGTCCAGGATGCACTGGAAGTGACGACGCGCATCGTCTCGCTCGACGAGGCGAAGGAAGCCGGCGCCATGGCGCTCTTCGGCGAGAAGTACGGCGACGTCGTGCGCATGGTCGACATCGGCGGCCCGTGGTCGCGCGAGCTCTGCGCGGGAACCCACGTCGCCTCCAGCTCGGAGATCGGCCTCGTCAGCGTGGTCGGCGAGTCGTCGGTGGGGTCGTCGAACCGCCGTATCGAGGCCCTCGTCGGCGCGGACGCCTTCCGCGAACTGGCCGCCGAGCGGGCCATCGTCTCTCAGCTGACGTCGTCGCTCAAGACCCCGCGCGAGCAGCTTCCGGAACGGATCGCCGACCTCGCCGCGAGCCTCAAGGGCGCCGAGAAGCGCATCGCGCAGTTCGAGGCCAAGGAGCGCGCGGGCCAGGTGCCCGCGATCGCGGATGCCGCCCAGCGCGTCGGAGCACTCCGCGTGGCCGCCCAGTCGATCGGCGACCTCACGTCGGCGGACGACCTCCGCGACCTCGTGCTCGGG
>DAMDKH010000145.1:0-5297 GCA_032099965.1 Microbacterium sp. | reverse complement strand
CGAGCGACGGCGAGCGGATGCCGCGGCACCCCCTCGCCGGTCACTCGAGCCAGGCGTATGCCCCGAATCCGCCGCCCGCGGCGATCCGCGCACCGAACCCGCCGGTGCCCGTCCCCGGGTGCAGGAAGACGTCGCCGGCCGGCGTGCGGGAGAGCAGGTCGGGGCGACCGTCTCCGGTGTAGTCGATGCCGCCGATGAGCGCGGTGATCCCCGTCCATCCGGCGCCGAGGGACTGACGCGCTCCGAACCCGCTCACCCCGCCCGGGTAGAACCAGCCCGTCCCCCCGCCGTCGACGGCCACGAGGTCGCCGCGGCCGTCGCGGTTGAAGTCGCCGCCGACGAGGTGCGCGGCCCACTCCCATCCCGAACTCACGGTGACGACCGGGCTCGACAGCGCGCCCTCACCGTCGCCCGGGTAGATGCGCAGAGTGCCGTCTCTGACCGTCACCACGTCGTGGCGGCCGTCGCCGGTGTAGTCCGCGCCGGAGACCACGTGGGTGAAGCCGTCCCAGCCCGCACCGATCACGGAGAAGGCCGCGAAACCGCCGCCGGTCGCCGCGCTGCCGCCGTAGAACTCGAGTGCTCCGTCGCTGCGCACGGCGAGGAGGTCGGAGTGGCCGTCGTTGTTGAGGTCGACGTGGGTCAGATGCGTGCGCAGCCCCCAGGCCGAGGCCACCACCTTCGGCGCCCGGAAGCCCTTGCCGGTGCCGCCGAGGAAGTGGAGGTCGCCGTCGGGGGCGACGCCCACCACGTCGCCGCGCCCGTCGCGGTCGAAGTCGCCGGTCAGCACGCGCGGGGTGACCACCGTGCCCAGACCCGGGAAGTTCATGGGGATCGTGGCACCGCGCGAGACGTTCGCGAGGCAGGTGAAGCCGTTGTTGATGGCGGCGTACACGCTGCCGTTGCGCCACACCTCGAAGTGCAGGTGGTAGGCGGTCGTGGCGCCGGTCTTGCCGACCACGCCGATCTGCTGTCCGCGCGACACCGTGGTGCCCACCGCCTGCATGCCGGGCGACTGCATGTGCCCGTAGCGGGTGACGTATCCGCCCGGATGCTGGATGTCGACGTAGTTGCCGTAGCCGGTGTTGGTCGTGCGCGTCTTGATCACGCCGTCGTACGCGGCGAGGATGGGCGTCCCGCCCTGGTTCGAGATGTCGATGCCGTCGTGCTTGCGGTAGTTGTCGCGGCATCCGTCGCCGACCTTGGACTGGATGTTCCCCGAGGCGGGCACCACCATCTTGCCGTCGGTGGCCGCGGAGGCCGGGGCGCTGGCGGCGGTGGGGAGCAGCGCGCCGAGAGCGAGCGCGAGAACCGCGAGCGCGCCGATGCGAGCGAGACGCGGGCGTGACCCTGCCTTCATGACTCGTTCTTTCCTCGTACTCGTTCGGCCCCAGCGGACGAGGTGTCCTCCGAGGTCACGGTACCAGCGCGGACGCCCCGGGCCGACAACGGATGCCTGATCGATGTCGAAGCGTCATCCGGGGCCCGGAGGGCTTACATTTCACATATGGGAAGACTCAAGTACGACGGCACCTCGGAACCCATCATCATCGATGACGAGACGCTGGCGCACCTCAAGATCGTCATCAGCACGAAGCTCCGCCGCCAGGAGAGCTTCATGATGACGTGGCTGCCGCGCGACGGCGGCCTCGATCGTCGGGCCACCGTGTGGGTGCATCCGGCGATCCCGCTGCAGTTCGGCTTCGACGAGCAGCAGTACGCCGACATCGACCCGCGGCGCATCAGCGAGATGATGCAGCACCTCAACGCCACGGGCGAGCTCCTGCTCGACACCGTGCTCGAACCGCGCTGATCCGCCCCTCCGGCGCCCGGCTACGCTGTGGCGGTGGACACCGTCGCATACATCCTGCTGGGGCTCCTCGTGCTGGCGATCATCGTCGCCGCGCCGTTCCTGCGCCGCTGGGCGAACGACCGGGCGGCCGCGGCGGGCGAGAAGGCGGGGCGTCGGTACACCGCCGGGCGCCTGACGGATGTGCTCCGCGAGCTCGGAACGACCGTCGTGGTCGATGCTCCCGAGCAGACCGTGCGCGATCTGCTCACCGCGGCGGTCGCGGCCAGGCCGCGGGACTTCTCGTCGCGGAGTGACGGCGGCTACGGCATCCGCTTCGTCGAGGACGACGACACCGTCGTACGGGTCGTGGCCGACCCCGCGGGCACTCGGATGCAGGTCGAGACCTTCCGGGAGTACCTGGGGTTCCCCCAGACCGCTCCGCAGTGGACGGCCCTGCGCACCCTCCTCGCCGACTCGGCCGCGGAGCGCGGCATCGACACCGCCGAGGGGCCGCACCTCGAGTATCTCCGCGGCGCGCTGCTGGACCCCCGCAACGCCCGCTGGACGCTCGACCGCTGACGGAGTGGGTGCCCACGCCGCGCCCCTCCCAACTAGGCTGGGCGGTGTCAGCGACCACCGGTACGGCCGGTCGACGTCCTGGCATCGGCCCATCAGACACTCCTCGATCCCCGCGACCTGCGCCAGAGAGGCATCACGCATGAGCGAAAACACCGGACCTTCCGATCGCGACGACGATCGCTCCCCCGACTTCTTCGACCAGCTGATCGAACCGACCCCGTCGGCCCCGACGTCCTCGTCGCAGGCACCGTCCGCGTTCACGATCGGGTTCCGCGGCTACGACAAGGCCGAGGTCGACTCGGCCCTCTCGGCCCTGCGTAATCAGCTGCAGCAGGCGAAGGCCGATCTGGCCGACGCCGAGGTGCGCCATGCCGACGCCCTCGACTCGCTGCGCGCCGACGAGGGCTCGGCCCGGGAGGAGCTCGAGAGCGAGCTTCTCGCCCTGAAGGCGCAGACCACGACGCTCGAGCAGCAGGTGGCGACCCTCACCTCCGAGCTCGTCGACGCCCCCACCGCCGACGGTGAGGACGAGGCGCCGTCGCGCCAGCAGTTCGAGGCGATCCTCCGCGTCGCCGAGGAGCAGGCGAACGTGCTCATCCAGAACGCGGCGGTGCAGGCCGACCGCCTCATGGCCGCCGCTCGCGAAGAGGTCGCCTCGCAGCGTGCCGAGGCCGAGGCGGATGCCGCCCGCATCATCTCCCAGGCGGAGCGCGACGCCGACCAGGTGCGTCTGAAGATCGACACCGAGTACACCGCGCACGAGGCGCGCATAGAGCGCGAGTCGGCGCACGCGGCCGAGAAGGTGAACCAGGCCTCGCAGGAGGCCACGGCCATCCGCACGGAGGCCGAGAAGGGCGCCGCCGCGCTGCGCTCCCTCGTCACCCGCGAGACCACGCAGCTTCGTGCCGACGCCGAGCGCGACGTGCGCGAGATGAACGCCCGCGTGCTGGAGTTCGAGGAGACGCTCACGCGCCGCCAGGACGACGCTCAGCAGGAATTCCTCGTGCTGCACAACCAGGCCGTCGCCCACGCCGAGCGCATCACGAACGACGCGAACGAGCAGGTCTCCGCATCGCTCGAGCACGCGCAGCGCATCTCGGCGAAGGCCGACGACTACGAGCGGCTCATGCGCTCGCAGGCGCAGGCGATCGAGGCCGAGGCGCAGGTGCGTGCCCGCGAGACCCTCGACCGCGCCCGGGTGAAGTCGCAGAAGATCGTCGAAGCCGTCACCACGCACACCAACACCGTGCTGCGCGACGCCGAGGACCGCACGCGGCAGCTGCGCTGGCAGCAGCAGCAGCTCTCGAGCTTCATGGCCGAGGTGCGCGAGATGATCCGCCCGGACGGGGTCTTCCCGACCGACGGCGAGCCCGCCGGCACCTCCACGACCGGCGCCACGGCCGTCGGCACCGGCCTGGCCTCTCCCGACGAGACCGGAGACGAGGAGTTCCTCGGCGACGAGGTGCTCGACGACGAGGCCGCTCACGACGGTCCCCTCGAGAAGATCACCATCGAGGTCGTCGAGACCGACGACGAGGCGCGCTGAGCACGACGCACGCATGACGAAGGCCCGAGCGGATCACCGCTCGGGCCTTCGTCGTCAGGGCGTCAGGCGCGTCGCATCTGCCCGGCGGCCGGGCAGTCGAACGGATCGCGGGCGGCGAGGCCCACGCGGTTCAGGTATTCGATGACGATCGCGTACGAACGCAGCAGGCTCGTCTCGGTGTAGGGGATGTCGTGCGACTTGCAGTAGTCGCGCACGATGCCCCGCGCCTTCGACAGGTGCAGACGAGACATGTTCGGGAAGAGGTGGTGCTCGACCTGGTGGTTGAGACCGCCCATGAGCCAGGTGGCCCACCATCCGCCGTTCACGTTGCGCGACGTGCGCACCTGCTTCGAGAAGAAGTCGAGGCGGGCGTCGGGGGCGATGACGGGCATGCCCTTGTGGTTGGGAGCGAACGACGCCCCCATGTACACGCCGAACACGGCCAGCTGCACACCCATGAAGGCGAACGCCATGCCGAGCGGCAGGAACAGGAACACGGGAACGATGACGAGCGAGAGGCGCACGGCGATGAGCGCCAGCTCGATCCAGCGACCCTTGACGTTCTTCTGCGTGGTGAGGTGCTTGAGGCTGATGAAGTGGAGGTTCAGGCCTTCGAGCAGCAGCAGCGGGAAGAAGAGCCAGCCCTGCTTGCGGGTGATCATGCGCACGATGCCCCGGGACTGGGCGGCGTCGGTCTCGAGGAACGAGATCGTGTCGACTTCGATGTCGGGGTCTTTGCCCACCTGGTTCGGGTTGCCGTGGTGGCGGGTGTGCTTGGAGTCCCACCAGTGGTAGCTCATGCCGACGGCACCGGCGGCGAGGATGCGGGCGAGGCGGAGGTTCGCGGGCCCGGAGGTGAGGATCTGACGGTGGGCGGCCTCGTGCGCCAGGAATGCGACCTGCGTGAAGAGGATGCCGAGCGCTGCGGCGATGAGCAGCTGGAACCAGCTGTCGCCCAACAGCACGAAGCCGGTGATAGCTCCGCCGAAGCCGAGCGCGAGGGCGCCGGCGACGATCGAGTAGAAGACGGGCGTGCGCTGCATGAGGCCGGTCTCCTTGACCACCTGCTGCACGTCGCGATAGGCCTTCGCCATCGGCGGGAAGTCGGCATTGCCGGAATAGGTCTGCCGGATGGGGCCGAGGGTGGACGCGGCGGGGTCGAGCTGTGTAGTGGAGATGGTGCTCTCCTTTCGATCGGGAGCCCTTGAGCCACAGAAGCCAAGGGCGGACGCCGATCGCTTTTCCTCAGGCTAACCCCGTCCGCATGCGTCAGGGGGCATACGACAGACCCTCCCGGGAAGATCCCAGGAGGGCCTGTCGTGCAGAGAAGGTGGAGGTCAGGCGCGAGCGCGACGCGGCCGACGGCGCGCCGGTGCCGCG
>DAMDKH010000144.1:0-5336 GCA_032099965.1 Microbacterium sp. | reverse complement strand
CCGGGGTCATCGGCGCGAGCGACGTGCGCGAGGAGCCCCTGGCCCGCGCCCGCGCCCTCGGCGCGACCGAGGTCGCCCTGGTGGGGCGCGACACGATCGACGACGAGTCGTTCGACGTCGTCTTCGAATGCTCCGGAGTGGGGGTGGCGCTCACCCAGGCCATCCGCGCGACCCGGCGCACCGGCACGGTCGTGCAGGTCGGGATGCTGCCGAACACCGACACCGGCGTGAACCTCGCGCCGCTGCTGGCGAAGGAGCTCACGATCCGCGGCGCGTTCCGCTTCTCCACGGAGATCGACGACGCCGTGCGGCTGCTCGCCGAGTCCGCCGCCCTCGACTCCGTGATCTCCCATGTGATCCCGGCCGCCGACGCCGTGGAGGCCTTCGCGATCGCCCGCGACTCGTCCGCCTCGGCGAAGGTCCTGCTCGCCCTGTAACGCCCGCGGCCTGCCCGCATCCCTGCACACCCGGTCCGAAGGAGTACCCCCATGTCCGAAGCCCCGACGACGGCCGCCGCCGTCGATCCCACCGCGAAGAGGTCGGTCCGCGACCTCGTGCGGGCCGCCATCTCCGGCTGGCTCGGCACCGCCCTCGAGTTCATGGACTACCAGCTCTACTCGCTGGCCGCCGCGCTCGTGTTCGCCGACCTGTTCTTCTCGTCCGAGAACCCCGCGGTCGCCGTCGTCGCCGCGATGGCCACCTACGGCGTCGGCTACGTCGCCCGCCCGGTCGGCGCGTTCTTCTTCGCCCGGCTCGGCGACCGCACCGGCCGCACCAAGGTGCTCTTCTACACGATCCTGCTCATGGGCCTGTCGACGACCCTCATCGGCGTGCTGCCGACCTACTCGCAGGTGGGCATCCTCGCGCCGATCCTGCTCGTGCTCCTGCGCATCCTCCAGGGCTTCGGCGCCGGGGCGGAGATCTCGGGCGCCGGCGTCATGCTCGCCGAGTACGCCCCCGCCAAGCGCCGCGGCATCATCGCCTCGCTCGTCGCCCTCGGCACGAACTGCGGCACCCTGCTCGCCTCGGGCATCTGGGCGATCCTGCTCGTCGCCTACAGCGAGGACGAGGTCATCGACTGGGCGTGGCGCATCCCGTTCATCGCCAGCGCCGTCATCATGCTCTTCGCCATCTGGGTGCGCTTCAACCTCAAGGAGACCCCGGTCTTCGAGGAGCGCGACGACGTCGTCGACGGCAAGGCGCTCTCCCGCGAGGAGACCATCCAGCTCGCCACCGAGACCGGAGACATCCGCACGCTCGAGGCCATGCAGCGCAAGCCCGTCAAGGCGTTCGTGATCGCGCTCATGCTGCGCTTCGGCCAGGCCGGCAACTCGGGCATGATCCAGACCTACCTCATCAGCTACATCACCGTGGTGCTGCTGCTCGACCGGTCGATCGGCGTCAACGCGGTCATCGTCTCGTCGCTCGTGGCCTTCATCACCGTGCCGCTGTCCGGCTGGCTCGGCGACCGGTTCGGCCGCAAGCGCATGTACATGGTGTGGGCCGTCATCGCCCTCATCGTCATCGTGCCGACCATGCTCATGATCAGCAGCAAGGACACCACCCAGGTCTTCGTCGGCTACGTCGTGCTGCACAACCTCGCCGTCATGAGCTTCGCCTCGCTCGAGAACCTCACGCTCCCCGAGCTCTTCGGTGCCCGCAACCGCTACACCTACACCGCGATGGCGCGGGAGATCGCCGCCATCGTCGCCACGGGTGCGGGACCGGTCATCGCGGCCGCCTGGGTCTCGGCGGTGACCGGCTCGTTCATCCCGATCATCATCATGCTCGTGTTCTTCACGCTCTGCGCGCTCGTGGCCTCGATCTGGATGCCCGAGGTCGCCGGTCGCGACCTCACCGACCCGCGCGACGCGATCTGACATCCACGCACCATCCGGGGGCGGTCCGCGAACCGCGGGCCGCCCCCTCTACCTGAGGAGAACGACATGAGCATCGAGCTCGTCGACGTCATCATCACCAGCCCGGGGCGCAACTTCGTCACGCTCAAGATCACGACCTCCGACGGAATCGTCGGGTGGGGCGACGCGACCCTCAACGGCCGCGAGCTCGCCGTCGCCTCGTACCTCTCCGACCACGTCGCCTCGACGCTCGTGGGCCGCGACGAGGACCGCATCGAAGACACCTGGCAGTACCTCTACCGCGGACCGTACTGGCGGCGCGGACCCGTGACGATGGCCGCCATCGCCGCGGTCGACATGGCGCTGTGGGACATCAAGGCCAAGAAGGCCGGGATGCCGCTCTACCAGCTGCTCGGCGGCGCGAGCCGCGACGGCGTGCGGGTGTACGCCCACGCGTCGGGAACCGACTACGCCGCCCTCAAGAACGCCATCACCGGGTACGCCGAGCTCGGCTACACCGCCGTGCGCGTGCAGACGGGGGTGCCCGGCCTGGGTCAGATCTACGGCGTCTCGGCCTCGGGCCCCGGCGTGCGCTACGACTACGAGCCGGCCAAGCGCTCGGGCGACCGCCCCAGCGAGGAGACCTGGGACACCCGCAACTACCTGAACCACATGCCCGGCGTGTTCGCGCGCATCCGGGAGGACTTCGGCACCGACCTGCGCGTGCTGCACGACGGACACCACCGCATGTCGCCCATCGAGGCCGCCCGGTTCGCGAAGGACATCGAGCCGTACGACCTGTTCTGGCTCGAGGACTGCACCCCCGGCGAGGACCAGACCGCACTGCGTCTCGTGCGCCAGCATTCGACGACACCCCTGGCGATCGGCGAGGTGTTCAACTCGGTGCACGACTACCAGACGCTCATCACCGAGCGCCTGATCGACTACGTGCGCTCGGCGGTCACGCACACCGGCGGCATCACGGCGATGAAGAAGCTCCTCGACTTCGCCGCGATCTACGGCATCAAGTCGGGCATCCACGGCCCCACCGACATCTCGCCCGTCGGCATGGCCGCCGCCCTGCACCTCGACATGGCGATCCACAACTTCGGCATCCAGGAGTACATGCCGCACAACGCCCAGACGCTGGAGGTGTTCCGCACGTCGTTCACCTTCGACCAGGGGTTCCTGCACCCGGGCGCGGAGCCGGGCCTGGGCGTCGAACTCGACGAGGAGGCCGCCGCCGGCCACGAGTACACCAAGGCGTACCTGCCGGTGAACCGTCTGCTCGACGGCACCGTGCACGACTGGTAGGAGCGGATCCCGCCGACGGCCCCGACGACGACCCGGTCGCGTCGGGGCCGTCGTCGTCCGGCCTGACGTCGGCGTCGGTGCGTCAGGCGTCGGCGCGTCAGGCCTCGGGGAGTTCGAGCACCTCGTCGGTGAGGGTGATCCCGCCCGACGAGTTGGCCGACATCATCAGCTGCTCGATCCACTTCACGTTCAGCGGGGGCGTCTCGGGGTCGTCGAAGTCGAACCGCAGCGGGATCGACGGATGCAGCCAGATGGTCTGCCGGCCGTGCTCGCCGTTGTCGGGATCGCGCCACGACAGCGTGAAGCTCTCGTTGCGCCGCAGCTTGGTCGCGATCGCCACTTTCAGGTGTGCCAGAGCGCGGTCCTCGATGGGGATGCCGTCGTTCGATCCGCCGTAGCGCAGAAGTCCCATGTAGAGCACCCTAAACCTGCGCACGCGCACGCCACACCTGCGCCCGTGGCGTGCCGACGCCTGCGCCTCCGAGCACGCCGGATCCGATGACAGACGACGAAGACGGCACCCTCCCCCGGCCCCGGGGCGGGGTGCGCTGCGACGATGGGATCACCACGAAGCGGTCCGACGACCGCGCCTCATGACACGGGTTCCGGTGGCCGGAGTGAGGAGCCTCCCATGGGCAAGTTCATCTACGAGGGCAACGTCAAGACCGAGATCGAGGACCGCGCGCTCACGCACCTGCAGCTCGTGATCACCGCCAAGCTGCGCCGGGGGGAGCCGTTCGCCTTCACCTGGAAGGAAGACCCCAGCATCGGCGGCGGCCGCACCACGGTGTGGGTCCACGCCGGCAGCGCGATCGTCTACAAGTACCACGGCAGCCGCCAGCCGTCGGTGAACCGCGACTGGGTCGAGGCCCTCGCCTTCACCGCGAACGCGCCCAGCGGTCTCTACCTCGTTCCCGAGCCCGCCGAGGGCTTCGCCGCCGAGCGTCTGAGCGTGCCGACCCACGCCTGACTCCGGCGCACCGATCGCTATCAAGCGGTTCCCTCCGGCACAACCCCCTCAACGACGACGCGGCGGCGGCGTTACCGTCACCCTATGGACGGGGCGAGAATGATGGCACGCGCGCACATCGAGATCGACGGTCACGACTTCCTCCTCGATCCCGATCGGGATCTCGTGGAGGTCATGGGCCTCATCGAGAGCGCGGCACGCTCGGAGCCCACCTTCGTGGATCTGTCGAGCGGCGAGGAGCTCGTGAGCGTGCTCGTGTCGCCGGGCGCGAAGGTCGTCGTCACCGTGCAGCACGAGAGCATCGCCTCGCCCGAGCACGAGGCGCCCCTGGCGCCCTACTCGGACTGGGACCTCTGATCCGTTCGACCGCCGACACGAGGGAATGACCATGAGCATCGAGCAGGAGGCCCGTCGGGCCATCGTCACCGGGGCCGACTCGGGCATCGGCCGCGCCACCGCCGTCGCCCTCGCCGCGGCGGGCATCGACGTGGGCATCACCTGGTACGGCGATGAGCAGGGCGCGGAGGAGACCGCGGAAGAGGTGCGGAGCCACGGTGCCCGGGCCGTCATCGCACGGCTCGACGTGGCGGATGTGCCGGCGTGCGGCGAGGTCGTCGACGCGCTCATCGCCGAGCTCGGCGGGGTCGACGTGTTCGTCAACAACGCGGGCACCGGCACGCAGACACCGTTCCTCGACCTCACGCTCGACCAGTGGAACACGGTCGTCGACACCGATCTCACCGGCGCGTTCGTGTGCCTGCAGCGCGCGGCGCGGGCGATGGTCGACGCCGGCCGAGGCGGACGTCTCATCGCCGTCACGAGCGTGCACGCGCATCAGCCGATGGTCGGCTCCAGCGCGTACGACGCGGCCAAGCACGGCCTCGAAGGCCTCATGAAGAACCTGGCGCTCGAGCTGGGCGGCGCGGGCATCAGCGCGGTCAGCGTGGCGCCCGGCGAGATCGCCACGCCCATGACGGGTCAGACCGACCAGGACCCGCGCTTCATCGCGCGCCCCGGCATCCCGCTCGGTCGTCCGGGCGACGCCCGCGAGGTCGCCGCGCTCATCGCCTTCCTCGCTTCACCCGAGGCCGCCTACATCTCCGGCGCCTCCGTGGTGATCGACGGCGGGATGCTGCAGATGGGGCCGCAGGCCGGCGCCGCGATCACGTCGCACGACTGGCGCGCGGTCTGAG
>DAMDKH010000143.1:0-5366 GCA_032099965.1 Microbacterium sp. | reverse complement strand
GTCATGAGTTGTGGGGGGGCCGGCCGCGAGCCCCGCTACACCGACGCCGCGCGCTCACCCCGCCGCCGCCCGCCGACGTTGCACCAAATCAGGACGCGAGGGTGCGGGCTGCCTCAAAAAGCGGGCCGCCAGGCTACTTCACGCCCATCGGTCCTGAGTTGTGGCGCGGCCGACCCGCGCCCAGCGCCCAGCGCCCAGCGCCCACGCCGAGCCGCACCCCGCGCCCACGCCCACACCGACGCCGCGCCGGGGTGTCAGTCGAGGAAGATGTCGGGGAACAGGGCGCTGTCGGGCGTGCCGGGGACGGCCGCGTACCCCGAGAAGTCGGTCACTCCAGCCGCCACGAGCACGTCTTCGACGATGAGCGTCTGCCCGGTGTACGACCGCGCGGGCTGCAGCAGCACCTGGTATGCCGCGTCGGCGTAGATGTCGGCCGTGCGGCTGGCCGCCATCACCTTGTCGCCCCCGAGGAGGTTCTGCACCGCGGCGGTGGCGATGGTCGTCCGCGGCCACAGCGTGTTGGCGGCGATCCCGTCGCGCGCGAACTCCGCCGCGAGTCCGAGCGTCGCCATCGTCATGCCGAACTTCGCGAGCGTGTAGCCGGTGTGGGCGCCGAGCCATTTCGGCGACGGGTTGAGGGGCGGCGAGAGCGACAGGATGTGCGGGTTCGCGGCATCCTTCAGCACGGGCACGGCCGCCCGCGACAGCATGAAGGTGCCGCGCACGTTGACGTCCTGCATGAGGTCGTACTTCTTGGCGTCGAGGTCGAGCGAGCGCGACAGGTCGATGACGCTGGCGTTGTTGATGACGATGTCGATGCCGCCGAACTCGCCCTGCGTCTTGAGCACGGCCTCGGTGATGTCGGAGTCGTCGCGCACGTCGCCGACGATCGGCAGCGCCTGCCCTCCGGCTTCGCGGATCTGCGCGGCGGCGGTGTGGATGGTGCCTTCGAGCTTGGGATGCGGGGTGTCGGTCTTCGCGAGCATGGCGATGTTCGCGCCGTCGGCGGCGGCTCGGAGCGCGATGGCGAGGCCGATGCCGCGGCTGCCGCCGGACATGAGGATGGTCTTCCCGGCAAGGGTCATGGGGTCTCCTTCTCTGCGGACGTTCCCGTCGCACTTCCCACCGCTGCGGAGCGGTTCACGATGCGCGACGTTCCCGTCGCACGTTTCTGTCGTTCCGAGGCCGCGCGGTTACTTCGGCGCCATGCGGATCGCGCCGTCGAGGCGGATCGTCTCGCCGTTGAGGTAGTCGTTCTCGACGACGTGCTGCACGAGTGCGGCGTACTCGTCGGGGCGGCCGAGGCGCGAGGGGTGCGGCACCTGCTGGCCGAGGGAGTCCTGCGCGGCCTGCGGCAGGCCCTTCAGCATCGGGGTCTCCATGATGCCGGGCGCGATCGTGACCACGCGGATGCCGTAGCGGGCGAGTTCGCGCGCGACCGGGAGGGTCATCGCGTGCACCCCGCCCTTCGAGGCCGCGTAGGCGGGCTGCCCGATCTGGCCGTCGAACGCGGCGACGCTGGCGGTGTCGACGATCACGCCGCGGCCGTCGCCGAGCGGGTCGTTCTTCGCGATGATCGCGGATGCCTGCGACAGCACGTTGTACGTGCCGATGAGGTTGATGCCCACCACGCGTTCGAAGTCGGCGAGCGCGCCGGGGTTGCCGTCGCGGTCGAGCACCTTGGCGGGCGGGGCGATGCCGGCGCAGTTCACGACGATGCGCAGGGGCGCGGCATCCTGCGCCTGCGCCACGGCGTCGCGCACGTCGTCGACGCTCGTGACGTCGGCGGGCACGAAGAGCCCGCCCAGTTCGTCGGCGACCTCCGCGCCGGGCGACGAGGGCAGGTCGATGATCGTGACGTGCGCTCCCGCCGCTGCGAGGCGGCGGGCGGTGGCGAGTCCGAGTCCGGAGGCGCCTCCGGTGATGAGCGCGCCCTGTCCGCTGATCTGCATCGTGTGTTCTCCTTCGAACGTCGTTGTGCGACCGAGTATCAGCCTACGTGGTTCTTGGTTTCACCACGCCCCGGAGGTCGGCTACATCGGCCGCCTCAGGCGCTCGGGCCGAGGATGAAGTTCCAGGCCCCGGTGAGCACGGCGGCGGTCACCGCCGAGCCGGAGATCAGCACACCGATCGCCAGCAGCGTCCACTCCGCGGCTCCGAACCGCGACTCGCGGGCCCACGTGCGGCGGCCGGGCGCCCCGAATCCGCGCGCCTCCATGGCGGTGGCGAGCTTCGCCCCGCGGCGGATCGACAGCACGAGCAGGGCGAACGCCATGCCGAGGAAGCGGCGGATGCGCCCGCGATCCGCGACGCCGCGCGCGCGTCGGGCGAGTTCGAGCGCGCGCCAGTCGTCGAGGAAGAGACCGATCATGCGCAGCCCGGCGAGCGCGCCCAACACGAACCGTGCGGGCAGCTTGAGCACCTGCGCCAGGCCATCGGCGAGGTCGGTGGGATCGACGGTGATGAACAGCACGATCGAGGGCAACGCGATGGCGAGCACGCGGAGGAAGGTGGCGAGGGCCAGTGCGAGCGAGCCGTCGCTGATGCGCAGGATGAACCATTCGACGTAGACCGTGCCGCTCGTCTCGCCGTAGAGCGCGATGGTCACGGCGGTCAACGGCGCCGCGAGCCACGCCGGCCAGGTGCGCAGCCAGAACTCCCGCCATCCCACGCCCGCGAAGAGGAAGAGCACGCACTCCAGCACGAGCGCGACGGAGGCCGACACCGCGTCGAGGGTGAGGATCAGTGGAATCGCGATGAGGGCGCTCACGCCGAGCTTCGCGACCGGGTTGATGCGGGCGACGCGTCCGGTGCGCGCGGCGGTGTCGAGGGCCGTCATGCGCGTCCGCCGACCTCGTGCCGCTCGGCGTGCAGGGCCCGCACGACGTCGAGGTCGTGGGTGATGGTGACGATCGCGGTGCCCTCGTCGCGCAGAGCGGCGAGCATCGCGACGAGTTCCGCCCAGGTGCGGGCGTCCTGGCCGAACGTCGGCTCGTCGAGCACGATCACGCGGGGACGTGTGGCGAGCGCGGAGGCCACGGTGAGGCGTCGCTTCTCGCCACCCGACAGCGTGTACGGGTTGGCCAGGGCGAGATGGTCGAGGCGCAGCCGGTGGAGCAGTTCGTCGCTGCGGGCGGCGATCTCGTCGTCGGGCATGCCGAGGGCTCGCGGCCCCACGGCCAGCTCGTCCTGCACGGTCGTGGCGAGGAGTTGATGCTCGGGTTCCTGGAACACCATGCCGATCCGGGTGAGCAGGTCGCGCGAGGCCCATCCGATCGGAGCGGCGCCGAGATCTCCGGCGAGCGCAGCGGATGCCGTGACGGCGCCGCCGGCGGGAGGGAGGAGGCCCGCCAGCGTCAGACCGAGCGTCGACTTCCCCGCCCCGTTCGGGCCGGTGATCGCCAACGCCTGCCCTGCCCGCACGTCGAGGTCGATCCCCGACGCCACGGCCCGTCCCTTCACACGGGCGACGGCGAGATCGCGTGCCGACAGCAGCACCTCCCCCGATGACAGGAGCGGAGGGGGCGGTGCCGGCGGAGGGAACCCGGGCACCCACACGCCGTCCGCGGCGAGTCGGGCGCCCTGTTCGCCGAGCACCCGGTTCGGCGGGCCGTCGGCCACGACTCCGTCGGGACCGATCACGATGACGCGGGTGATGAGCGGGAGCCACACGTCGAGCCGGTGCTCGACGACCACGAGGGTCGCGGGGTGCGCCCGCAGCATCCGTTCCACCGCGTCGCGCACCTCCTGCACGCCGTCGGGGTCGAGGTTCGCCGTCGGCTCGTCGAGCAGTACGAGACCCGGACGCATGGCCAGGATGCCGGCCAGCGCGAGCCGCTGCTTCTGCCCGCCCGAGAGGGCCTTGGTCGGGCGGTCGAGGGGCACGTCGAGGCCCACGTCGTCGAGCGCCTGCGCGACCCGCTGCCAGATCTCCGGCCGGGGGACCCCGAGGTTCTCGCAGCCGAACGCGACGTCGTCGCCCACGCGGGCGAGGATCACCTGCGAGTCCGGATCCTGCAGCACGAGCCCGGTGCGTCCGCGGGATGCCGTGGCCGGGAGGCCATCGACGAGGAGGGAGCCCCGGGACTCGCCCTCCTCGTCGCCACCGAGCACGCCGGCGAGTCCCTGCATCAGGGTCGATTTGCCCGCCCCGGACGCACCGAGCACGAGCACCCGCTCACCGGGGTCGATGCGGAAGTCGATGTCGTGGAGCGCCCACGCCAGACGACTGGCGTGGCGCCACCCCCACCCGACCGCCTCGACGGATGCCGGGCCCTCGTGCCGGTCGGTCATCAGACCCGCACGCGCGCCTCGCGCCCCGATCCGAACCGGTCGAGCGCACCGGTGGCCGCGATGCCGCGCGCCAGGACCCACGACAGCGCCCCCGCGATGACGGCGCCCGAGACGACGGTGCTGAGCAGGTAGATGACGGTGAACTCGGTGCCGGATCCGGCGTACCAGAGGATGAGGTTGTTGATGCCGCCCGCGAGCGCCGCCCCGGCTCCGGCGAGGATGGCCACCGGCAGCGACCAGCGGCGGTAGAAGAAGAGCAGGAAGATCAGCTCGGCGCCGAGACCCTGCACGAGCCCCGCCTCGAGGGTCAGGAACCCGCCCCACTGGTTGCCGATCAGCGCCGAGACGACGGCGGCCAGCACCTCGACGTAGATGGCGGCACCGGCTTTGCGGATGATGAGGCCGCCCAGCACTCCCGCGAACAGCCACGGGCCGTCGAGGAGCCCCTGGAGCCCCGGCAGCAGCGGTTCGAGGAGGGCCTTGGGGCCGACGTATCCGATGTTCCAGGCGAGGAAGATCAGCCCGGCGGCGACGCCGAGCACACTGGCGACGACGATGTCGACGACGCGCCAGCGCCAGATGGTCGCCGGTGCTCGATTCGTCGGACCGGACGAGCCGGTGTTCTCGGCGGCGGATGCGGACGTGGACGTACTCATGTGAACTCCTCCCTGCGCTGGCATGACCCAGATCAGGTTCGACGGTCGAAGCGCGATTCGCTCCCTCTCAGCCCGGCTCGCCGGACTCCCGTGGTTGTGATGACCAGCATAGCCATCCCGCGGCTACGGCGCCGTGCGGTCCACACGCGGTTTCGGCCGGGGATTGGGTACCGTGAACGGGTGACCGCTGCTCACCCCACCGACGCCACCGCCGCCGCCGCGCCGAAGACCGACGCCGACGCGACGGAGGAGCACGCCGACGGCACGACGGAGGAGCACGACGACGTCGAGGCCTGGGCGGCGCAGTGGGCCGACGAGAACCGCCCCGCATCGGCGCTCACCTGGATCGACCCCGACGCGGTGGCCGCGACATCCACTGCGCGTTCGCTCGACACCCCGGTCGATGCCGCGGGTGCG
>DAMDKH010000142.1:0-5375 GCA_032099965.1 Microbacterium sp. | reverse complement strand
AGGGCACGGGCATCCGGGGTCGCGTCGCGCGGCGTGCGCGCCGGGTCGGCGTCGACGAGGATGCGCTCCAGCATGGCGCTGTCAGTCATCCACGATCACCCCCTCCGAAGTCAGAGCCGCTCGCAGACGCACCTCCGCGCGAGCGAGTCGTCTGCGTACGATCGCCTGCGGCCTGCGCCAGAGTTCGGCGATCTCCCCCACCGACAGCCCATCCCAATACGTGAGCATGATGATACGCCGATCTCGCGGCCGGAGTACAGCGAGCGCTCGTCGCACCGCCACGACGCGTTCCTCGTCGTCGGCTTCCCCGCCGCCCAGGCTCTCCGGCACCGCCGCGACGTGCGGCGACGCCGCTCCGTGACCGTGCGGGTGGTCGCGGAGGATGCCGTCCGCCGTGCGCAGCAACCAGATGCGATCCGGCGGCCGGCGCACATCGAGGTGCGTCCATGCGCGGAGGAAGACCTCCGACACGATCTCGGTGACCTGCCCGTCGTCGGAGACGACGCCTTCGACGTGGTGGCGGACGGCGGCCCAGTGGTCGTCGAACACCTTCTGGAAGAGCTCGTCCCGCGGCGGTTTCGGGTCCTCGCCGGACGAGCTCATCCCCGTGGGTCCGGCGGCCGGTAGACCGCTTTCCGCGCCGAGGACCCGCGCATCAGAATCCCAGCCGACCGAGCTGCTTCGGGTCGCGCTGCCATTCGCGGGCGACCTTGACGTGGAGCCCCAGGAAGACGCGCGTGCCGACGAGCTCCTCGATCCCTGCGCGGGCACGGGCGCCGACGTCGCGCAATCGTCGTCCCTTGTGGCCGATGATGATGGCCTTCTGGCTGTCCCGCTCCACGACGACCGACGCGTGCACGTCGGTCAGGTCGCTGCCCTCGCGCGGGGCGATCTCGTCGACGACCACCGCGATGGAGTGCGGCAGCTCGTCGCGCACCCCCTCCAACGCGGCCTCGCGGATGATCTCCGCGATGCGGTCCTCGACCGACTCGTCGGTCGTGATGCCCTCGGGATACAGCGCCGGGCCTGCGGGGAGGAGCGCGAGGATCTCGTCGGACAGCACGTCGAGCTGATCGCGGGTGAGCGCCGACAGCGGCACGACCGCCGCCCAGTCCTCGCGCAGGGAGTCGACCTCGAGCAGCCGCTCGGTGATGTCGTCGCGTGCCGCGGCATCCGTCTTCGTCACGATCGCCACCTTCTTCGCCCGCGGGTATCCGTCGAGCGACGCGGCGATCCGGCGATCACCGGGTCCGACCTTCTCGGTCGCCGGCACGCAGAAGCCGATCACGTCGACGTCGCCGAGCACCTGCTCGACGAGGTCGTTGAGGCGCTCCCCCAGAAGGGTGCGGGGCTTGTGGATGCCGGGGGTGTCGACGATCACGAGCTGGCCGTCCGGTCGGTTCACGATGCCGCGGATCGCCCGACGCGTGGTCTGCGGCTTCTCGCTCGTGATGGCGATCTTCTCGCCCACGAGGGCGTTCGTCAGCGTCGACTTGCCGACGTTCGGTCGACCGACGAACGTGACGAATCCGCTCCGGTTCTGCTCACTCATCGCGTCGTTCTCCTTCATCATCCGCCGCATCGTCGCCGTGCGCCGCTCTCTCCACGAACACCGTGGCGATTCCGCGTCCGCGGCCGCGCGAGGCGCCGCCGGTGAGGACGAGACCGTCGACGACGGCCGTCGCCCCGGGCTGCGGCACCTGACCGAGCGCCTTCCCCAGCAGCCCGCCGATCGAATCGACGTCGTCGTCCTCGAGTTCGAGCCCGAACAGGTCTCCGACGTCTTCGAGCGAGAGCCGGGAACTCACGCGGTAGCGTCCGTCGCCGAGATCGAAGAACTCCGCCGACACTCGATCGTACTCGTCGGAGATCTCGCCGACGAGTTCCTCGATGAGGTCTTCGAGCGTGACGAGCCCAGAGATCCCGCCGTGCTCGTCGATCACGAGGCACACGTGCACCGCGTCGCGCTTCATCTGCTGCAGCAGGGTCTCGGCCCGCATCGACTCGGGGACGAACGTCGCCGGGCGCGAGATGGGGCGGATCGACGCGCCGCGCCATGCTCCCTCGTCCCGGTAGGCGAACTGCACGAGGTCCTTGAGGTAGAGCACGCCGACGACGTCGTCGGCCTCGTCGTCGACCACCGGCATCCGCGAGACCCCGCGCTGGAGGAAGAGCTCCATCGCCTCGCTGGTCGAGGCGGTCGCGTCGACCGTCACCATCTCGGTGCGGGGCACCATGACCGCCCGCACGAACTGATCGGTGAAGTCGAACACCGAGTGGATGAGGTCCCGGTCGTCGGCCTCGATGAGATCGTTCGAGGCGGCCTCGTCGACCATGCTGAGCAGCTGCTCTTCAGAGGTGAAGCTGCTGCGCCCCGCACCGGGGGTGACGCGGTTGCCGAGGATCACGAGGCCCTGGGCGATCGGCCCGAGGAGGATGCGGAGACCGCGCACCACGGGTGCGCTGGCCCGCAGCAGGCCGTCGGCGCGATGACGTCCGAACGAACGGGGGCTCGCCCCCACCAGCACGAACGTGATGCCGGTCATCAGCACGGCGGCCGCCAGCATCGCCCACCAGACGTTGTCGAACAGCGAGGTGAACGCCACGGTCACCAGCACCGCGGCCGTGGTCTCGGCGAGCACGCGGATGAAGGCGACGGAGTTGACGTGCGCATCCGGGTCCGCGGCGATCCTCGCCAGCTGCTCCGCGTGGCGCCCCTCGGCACCCATCTCCTCGAGGTCGGCCCGCGAGCGCACGCCGAACGCGGCATCGATGGCCGCCATGAGCCCGCCGAAGGCGACGAGCAGAACGGCTCCGGCGAGGAGGAAGGCGACGGCCGCGGTCATCGTCGGCGCTCGGCTGCGGCGAAGCCCTGGATCAGCTCCTTCTGCAGCCCGAACATCTCGCGCTCCTCGTCCGGCTCGGCGTGGTCGAACCCGAGCAGGTGCAGCAGACCGTGCGTGGTGAGCAGGATCAGCTCGTCCATGAGGGTGTGACCCGCGGCCTGCGCCTGGGTCTCGGCGACCTGCGGGCAGAGCACGATGTCGCCGAGCAGCCCGGGAGGCGTCGGGCGGTCCTCGCTGCCGGGCCGCAGCTCGTCCATCGGGAAGCTCAGCACGTCGGTGGGGCCGGGCTCGTCCATCCACTGCACGTGCAGAGCCTCCATGGCCCCCTCGTCGACGAGGACGATGGCGACCTCGGCGTCCGGGCTCACGTGCAGCTGGGCGAGGTTGAAGTCGGTCAGCCGCTGCAACACGGTCTCGTCGACGTCGATCGCCGACTCGTTGTTGATCTCGATCATGAGAGTCCTCGTTTCGGAGCGCGATCGCGCGGACCTGGTCTCTGGGCGCCGCGACGCTCGGCGCGGTTGGCGAACTCGGCGGCCTGCTCCCGCTCCACGCGCTGGGCGGTGCGCCGCTCGTCGTACTCGCTGTACGCGTCGACGATGCGCCCCACGAGGGAGTGGCGCACCACGTCGTCGCTCGTGAGTCGAGCGAAGTGGATGTCGTCGATGTCGCCGAGCACGCGCGTCACGAGCCGCAGGCCGGAGGCTCCCTGCGGAAGGTCGACCTGGGTGATGTCGCCGGTGACGACCATCTTCGTGCCGAAGCCGAGACGGGTCAGGAACATCTTCATCTGCTCGGGCGTGGTGTTCTGCGCCTCATCGAGGACCACGAAGGAGTCGTTCAACGTGCGGCCGCGCATGTACGCCAGCGGGGCGACCTCGATGGTGCCGGTCGCCATCAGCCGCGGCACGATCTCGGGGTCCATCATCTCGTTGAGCGCGTCGTACAACGGCCGCAGGTACGGATCGATCTTGTCGGTGAGGGTGCCGGGGAGGAACCCCAGCCGCTCGCCCGCCTCGACCGCCGGCCGGGTGAGGATGATGCGCGTGACCTCCTTGCGCTGCAGCGCCTGCACCGCCTTGGCCATGGCCAGGTACGTCTTGCCGGTACCGGCGGGGCCGATGCCGAAGACGATGGTGTTCTCGTCGATCGCGTCGACGTACTCCTTCTGCCCGAGTGTCTTCGGGCGGATGACCTTCCCGCGCGTGGAGAGGATGGCCTCGCCCAGCACCTCGCTGGGGCGCGGTCCGCCGTCGCGGAGCATCCGCGCCGAGCTCGTCACGTCGCTCGGTGCGAGGTCGGCTCCTCCGCGGGTCATCTCCAGGAGCTCCTCGACGAGGCTCCGGGCCTTCGCGACGGCATCCGCGTCACCGCTGAGGGTGATCTCGTTGCCGCGCACGAGAACCTGCACATCGCGGTGCTCGCGCTCGAGCATCCGCAGAAGACGGTCCTGCGGGCCGAGCAACCGGACCATCGCGACGCCGTCGGCGTAGATCTTCTCCACGGATTCCGGCGCCGGGGTTCCGCTGCGGCGCTCGGGCATCTCGGGTCGTTGGTCGTGATTGTCAGGCACCGACGCTCTTCTCGGTCAGTCCCCCGCCCAGCACATGCGCGTGGACGTGGAAGACGGTCTGCCCGGCGTTCTCGCCGGAGTTGAAGACGAGGCGGAAGTCGCCGTCGTCGGTGTGCCGCCCTGCGAGCTCCTTCGCGAAGGAGATCATCTCGGCCAGCAGCGCGGGATCGCCGGCGGCGAGAGCGGCCACGTCGCGGTACTCGGCGGTCTTCGGGATGACCAGCAGGTGCACCGGCGCCTGCGGGGCGATGTCGCGGATCGCGAACACCCGATCGGTCTGGCCGACGATCTCGGCGGGGATCTCGCCGTCGAGGATGCGGGTGAAGATCGAGGGCTCGCTCATGGGCCCAGTCTAGCGGCGGCCTGTCGCGGAGCGGCGGGGACGCGCGCTCACCAGCGCCCCAACGCGACGGACAGCACCGCGATGGCCGCAGGCCCCGCGGTCGACGTACGGAGCACCGTGTCGCCCAGCAGCACGCGCTCGGCTCCGGCCGAGACGAGGCGGTCGATCTCCTCGTCGGAGACCCCACCCTCCGGTCCCACCACCAGCACGAGGTCGCGGCCGTCGTCGGAGACGTCGGAGAGACGGGTCTCCGCTCGCGGATCCAGCACGAGCACCCGCTGCTCCGCCGCGCGCGCGGCGAGCTGCGCCGTCGAGACGACTGTCGAGACCTCGGGAATCCACGGACGATGGGCCTGCTTCGCCGCTTCGCGGACGATCGTCGCCCAGCGTTCACGGCCCTTCGCCGCTTTGGGCCCCTCCCAGCGCGAGACGCTGCGCGCGGCCTGCCAGGGCACGATCTCGTCGACGCCGAGCTCGCAGGCCGCCTGCACCGCCAGCTCGTCGCGGTCGCCCTTCGCGAGCGCCTGAACCAGCACGATGCGCGGAGACGCCGCCGGGATCACCGATCGCTCAGCGACCCGCACGTCCACGCGGCCGGGCGTGACGTCCTCCG
>DAMDKH010000141.1:0-5385 GCA_032099965.1 Microbacterium sp. | reverse complement strand
GACGAAGCCGCCCGGATGCGCCAGCGCGACGCCGGGCAATGCCCCGAAGACCACGAGCGCCCACCAGCCGGGCGCGAGATCGGCGGCCCCGCTCCCGACACCCAGCGCGGAGGCCGTGGCGGCGAGGGCCACCGGGACCGTGGCGAGCGCGAGCTGGAACGGATAGAGCACGCCGTAGTCCATCGGCAGCAGGGGGAACATCGGCACGGATGCGCTCACGACCGCGGCCGCCACGGTGACCGCGGTGCCTCCGCCGAGCACCCGCGAGAGCAGCATGGCGCCGAGGGGCCAGATCAGCGCGGCGATCACGATCGTCTGCGCGTTGACCACGGCGGGGATGCTCGCGCCGCTGAACTGCACGACGATCGCCGCGGTGGCGTGCCAGACCGACGGATAGAACGGCACACCGCCGTTGGGGCTCGTCATCTGCCCCAACTCGAGCGGCGAGGCGGCACCGGTGTCGAGGATGTAGCGGATGGCGTTGAGGTGGAAGACGTTGTCGAAGGTCTGCGAGATCGCGTCGGGCGCGCCGATCACGACCGAGACCTGCACGGCGATGACGACGGCGGCGCCCACGGCCGCGCCGATGGTCCACCAGCGGGACGCGGCACCGGAGCCCGTCACCGCGTGCGCGCCACGACGACGGACCAGCACGATGACAACCCCGATCACGAGCGCCACCGCGAGACAGGGCAGCACGGACCAGCCGAGGCCGAGCCATCCGGCGATCACACTCGCCCCGCCGATCACGGTGGTCGCGAAGGCGGGTGCGGCAGCCGCCGCCCACAGCCCGCGCAGACCGATCACCCAGGCCAGGCTGCCTCCCAGCACCGCGTACAGCGCGATGAGGACGACGGCAGGCCAGAGCAGTTCGAGCATTCCCATGTGTTCCAGACCTCTCACCGACGACCGACCCAGGATAGCCCGGGCACGCCCCGACCCCCGGCGGGCGGCCCGCGCCGCGGCGCGCGCTGCACCGGCGTCTCAGGATCGATATGACAACATAGGAGCGTGAAAGGCATCATTCTCGCCGGTGGATCCGGCACGCGACTCCACCCGATCACCCTGGGCGTGTCGAAGCAGCTGATCCCGGTGTACGACAAGCCGATGGTCTACTACCCGCTGTCGACGCTCATGCTGGCGGGCATCCGCGACATCCTCGTCATCACGACCCCGCATGACGCCGCGCACTTCGAGCGTCTCCTGGGCGACGGATCGCAGTTCGGCGTCAACCTGACGTTCGCTCAGCAGCCGTCCCCCGACGGTCTCGCCCAGGCGTTCACGATCGGCGCCGACTTCATCGGCGACGACTCCGTGGCCCTCGTCCTCGGCGACAACCTCCTCTACGGCCCCGGTCTCGGCAGCAAGCTGCAGCGCTTCGACGACATCGACGGCGGCGCGGTCTTCGCGTACTGGGTCGCCGAGCCCACCGCCTACGGCGTCGTGGAGTTCGACGCCGAGGGCCGCGCGGTCTCGCTCGAGGAGAAGCCCGCCGACCCGAAGAGCAACTACGCCGTCCCCGGGCTGTACTTCTACGACAACGACGTGGTCGAGATCGCCCGCAACCTGCAGCCCAGCGCTCGCGGCGAATACGAGATCACCGACATCAACCGCGAGTACCTGCGTCGCGGAAAGCTTCAGGTCGAGGTGCTGCCGCGCGGCACCGCGTGGCTCGACACCGGCACGTTCGACCAGATGACCGACGCCGCCGAGTACGTGCGCACCATGGAGCGCCGCACCGGCATGAAGATCGGTGCTCCGGAGGAGGTCGCCTGGCGACAGGGCTTCCTCGACGACGACCAGCTGCGCACGCGCGCCGAGGCGCTCGTCAAGTCCGGCTACGGCACCTACCTGCTCGAACTTCTCCAGCGAGGACACTCATGACCCGTCTGCTCGTCACCGGCGGCGCCGGCTTCATCGGCTCCAACTTCGTCCACCACGTGATCGCGAACACCGACGCGCACGTCACCGTGCTCGACAAGCTCACCTACGCGGGCAACCGCTCGTCGCTCGACGGCCTTCCGGAGGACCGCGTCGACCTGGTCGTGGGCGACATCGCCGACGCCGAGCTCGTCGACTCGCTCTTCGGCCGCGTCGATGCGGTCGTGCACTACGCCGCCGAGTCGCACAACGACAACTCGCTGCACGACCCGCGTCCGTTCCTCGACACGAACATCATCGGCACGTACACGCTGCTCGAAGCCGCCCGCCGTCACGACCGCCGCTTCCACCACATCTCCACCGACGAGGTGTACGGCGATCTCGAGCTCGACGACCCGGAGCGTTTCACCGAGAACACCCCGTACAACCCGTCGTCGCCGTACTCGTCGACCAAGGCGGGCAGCGATCTCCTCGTCCGGGCCTGGGTCCGCTCGTTCGGCGTGCAGGCGACGATCTCGAACTGCTCGAACAACTACGGCCCCTATCAGCACGTCGAGAAGTTCATCCCGCGTCAGATCACGAACGTGATCCGCGGCATCCGTCCGAAGCTCTACGGCGCCGGCCAGAACGTGCGCGACTGGATCCACGCCGATGACCACTCGTCGGCCGTCCTCACGATCCTCGAGAAGGGGCGCATCGGCGACACCTACCTCATCGGCGCCGACGGCGAGAAGGACAACAAGTCCGTCGTCGAGCTGATCCTCACGCAGATGGGTCAGCCCGCCGACGCGTACGACCACGTGACGGACCGCGCCGGTCACGACCTGCGCTACGCCATCGACTCCACCAAGCTGCGCACCGAGCTGGGGTGGATGCCGAAGTACTCCGACTTCGAGTCGGGCCTCGCATCGACCATCGCCTGGTACCGCGACAACGAGGAGTGGTGGGCACCGTCGAAGGACGCCGTCGAGGCCTTCTACGCGGGCAAGGGCCAGTGAGCATCGAGGTCGGCAAGCGGCTGGAGAGGATCGAGACGCCGATTCCCGGCCTCGTCGTCTTCGAGCTGCCGGTCCACGGCGACTCGCGCGGATGGTTCAAGGAGAACTGGCAGCGGGAGAAGATGCTCGCGCTGGGTCTCGAGGACTTCGGTCCGGTGCAGAACAACATCTCGTTCAACGACGCCATCGGCACCACGCGCGGCATCCACGCCGAGCCGTGGGACAAGTGGGTCTCCGTGGCCACGGGGCGCATCTTCGGCGCGTGGGTCGATCTGCGGGAGGGTCCCACCTTCGGCACGGTCTTCAGCATCGAGATCGATCCCTCCCGCGCGATCTACGTGCCGCGCGGCGTCGGCAACTCGTACCAGACGCTCGAACCGGACACCGCGTACACCTACCTGGTCAACGATCACTGGTCTCCGGACGCTTCCTACTCCTTCCTGAACCTCGCGGATGAGACGGCGGCCATCGACTGGCCGATCCCGCTCGACGAGGTCGAGGTCTCCGAGAAGGACAAGGCGCACCCCCGCCTCGCGGACGTGCGCCCGATCGCCCCGCGGCGCATCCTGGTGCTCGGCGCGACGGGGCAGCTCGGCCGCGCGCTCCGGGCCCGCCTCGGCGACGCCGATCACATCGAGTACGCCACCCGCGCCGATCTCGACGTCACCGTCGACCTCACCTCCGCCCGCCGGTGGCGCGACTACGGGTTGATCGTGAACGCGGCCGCCTACACGGCCGTCGACCTGGCCGAGACCCCGGAGGGTCGCGAGCAGGCCTGGGCCGCCAACGGTTCCGCCGTCGCGGCGCTGGCGCGCATCGCCGACGACAACGGGGTCACGTTCGTGCACGTGTCGAGCGATTACGTCTTCGACGGCTCGGCCCGGGTGCCCTATCCGGAAGACGCGCCTCTGCGTCCGTTGGGCGTCTACGGCCAGACGAAGGCCGCGGGCGACCTCGCCGCATCGACCGCCGCGAAGCACTACATCGTGCGCACCTCCTGGGTGATCGGCGACGGCTCGAACTTCGTGCGCACCATGCACTCGCTCGCCGAGCGCGGCGTCGACCCCCGTGTGGTGGGCGACCAGGTGGGACGCCTGACGTTCACCAACGACATCGCCGACGCCATCGTGCACCTTGCCGAGTCGAACGCCCCCTACGGCGTCTACAACGTCACGGGATCCGGCGAGGAGCGCTCCTGGGCCGACATCGCGCAGGCGGTGTTCTCGCTCGCCGGGCACGATCCGGCACGGGTGACGCCCGTCACGACGGACGAGTACTTCGCCTCCGCTTCCGGCCCGGTGGCTCCTCGGCCGCTGTTCAGCGTGCTGGCACTCGACAAGATCGCGGCGACCGGGTTCTCCCCCGCCGACGCGGACGACTCCCTGCGGGCGTACGTCGCAGGACTGAAGGACTGATCGAATGAGACTGAGCGTCATCGGCTGCGGCTACCTGGGCGCGGTGCACGCCACGGCCATGGCGTCGTTGGGGCACGAGGTCGTCGGCATCGATGTCGACGAGGCGAGGATCGCGATCCTCGCCGACGGCCGCGCGCCGTTCTTCGAGCCCGGCCTCGACGAGCTGCTCACCCGCACCCGCGACCTCGGGACGCTGACCTTCTCGACCGACATGTCGCGGGCACGCGGGGCCGCGGTGCACTTCATCGCCGTCGGCACGCCACAGCGGGCAGATGGAGACGGCGCCGACCTGCGGTACGTCGAGAGCGCTGTCGACGCGCTCGTCCCGCTCCTCGCCCCCGGCGATCTGGTCGTGGGCAAGTCGACCGTGCCGGTCGGCACCGCGGCCCACCTCGCCGACCGGATCCGCGCGACCGGCGCTCGCCTGGTCTGGAACCCCGAGTTCCTCCGGGAGGGCTTCGCGATCGAGGACACCCTGCGCCCGGATCGCCTCGTGTACGGGGTCGAGCGCGATGACGCCGCCGATCGCGATGTCGCCGTCCTGGACGAGGTCTACCGCCCGGCGATCGACGCCGGCACCCCGCGCGTGCTCACCGATTACGCCACGGCGGAGCTCGTGAAGGTCTCGGCGAACGCCTTCCTCGCCACGAAGATCTCGTTCATCAACGCGATGGCGGAGGTCGCCGAGGTCACCGGAGCAGACGTCACGCAACTCGCCGATGCGATCGGATTCGACGTGCGCATCGGTCGGCGCTTCCTCAACGCCGGCATCGGATTCGGCGGGGGCTGCCTGCCCAAGGACATCAGGGCCTTCTCGGCGCGTGCGGAGGAGCTCGGGGTCGGACACTCCGTGCGGTTCCTGCACGAGGTCGACGCGATCAACCTGCGTCGTCGTCAGCGCGTCGCCGATCTCGTCGGCGCGGCCCTGCAGGGCGACCCCGCAGGACATCACGTCGCTGTGCTCGGTCTCGCCTTCAAGCCGGACTCCGACGACACCCGCGACTCGCCCGCGCTCGACGTGGCCCGACGGCTGCACGCCGCCGGCGCCGTCGTGCACGCCTACGACCCCGCCGCGGTGGAGACCGCGCGCC
>DAMDKH010000140.1:0-5390 GCA_032099965.1 Microbacterium sp. | reverse complement strand
GGGCTCCGGAGACGGTCGCGACCGCCTGAGCCGCGCCGACGTCGGGACGACCGGGATGCCCCGGAGCAGCTCGGAGCGGCTTCGAGCGGCTCAGACCGAGACGCGGCTGCCGGGGGCGTGCGCGGCGCAGGGCACCGAACCGCAGCCGTCGCACACGACGAACTGCGTGCGGCACGAGGCGTCGGGGCAGTTCGCCGTGCGGTTGGTGGGCGCACCGCATCCCGTGCAGCGGCCGATGACGGCGGCGTGGTCGGAGAAGTCGACCGAGCCGCGGCCGTCGAAGACGTAGAGCGATCCGTCCCACAGCCCGTCGTCGCCGTAGGTCTCGCCGTACCGCACGATGCCGCCCTCGAGTTGGTAGACCTCGCCGAAGCCGCGGGCCGTCATGAGGCTCGAGAGCACCTCGCAGCGGATGCCCCCGGTGCAGTAGGTGACGACGGGCTTGCCCTTGAGGTCGTCGTAGGCGCCGGAGTCGAGCAGTTGCACGAAGTCGCGCGTGGTTTCGGTGTCGGGCACCACCGCGCCGCGGAACCGGCCGATCTGCGCCTCGAGCGCATTGCGACCATCGAAGAACACGACCTCGTCGCCGCGCTCCCCGACCAGCTCGTGCAGCTGCTGGGGGCTGAGGCGCACGCCGCCTCCGACCACGCCGTTCTCGTCGACGCGCAGCTCGCCCGGCGCTCCGAACGACACGATCTCGTCGCGCACCTTGACGCTGAGCTTGGGGAAGTCGAGGCTGCGGCCGTCCGCATCGAGCCCCGTCCCCTCGCTCCACTTGATGTCGGCGTCGCGGAACGGGGCGTACGAGCGGAACGACCGCACCCACTTCTTCACCGCGGGCAGATCGCCGCCGAGCGTGCCGTTGATGCCGTCCTTCGAGATGATCAGGCGTCCGCGCAGCCCCAGGGCCTCGCCGAGGTCGCGCTGCCACACCCGGATCGCCTCGGGATCGGCGAGCGGGGTGAAGGCGTAGAACAGGACGATCTTCGGGGTTGCCACCTCCCGATCGTACGCCGGGTCACGGAGCACGGCGGGCATCGGATAGGATGGTCAGGTTGTTCCCTGGTGACGTGTCCGAGCGGCCGAAGGAGCACGCTTGGAAAGCGTGTGTTGTGCAAGCAACCGCGGGTTCGAATCCCGCCGTCACCGCCAGAGAAGGGCCCCGCATCGCGCGGGGCCCTTCGTCGTCGCGGGGCGGCGGCCGCCAACCCCCGCCGCGCGGGCGTGTTCCGGGCTCAGCTCCCGAAGGTCACGCCGAAGCTCTGCCCGCCGGGTTTCGTCGGCAGCGGCGTCATCCCGAGCCGCTCGTAGAACGCCGCGGCCCCGGTGTTCGCGGGGTCCATGCCGAGATGCAGACCCGCGACCCCCCGGCGCTCGAGCTCGTCGAACAACGTGCGGATGAGGCGGCGACCGAGTCCCTGCCCTTGGGTCTCGGGCAACAGGTCGATGTGCAGATGCGCGGGGTACTGCGCGGCGAGGGGCTCGTTTCCCGGGCCGCGGTCGTAGGCGTACTCGAGCATCTTGTCCTCGCGGGTGACGGGGTGCTCGACGCGGGGGAAGCGATCGGCGAACTGCGGCCACCACTCGTCGCGGAACCATCGCTCGAAGGCGTCGGTGTCATCGGTCGCGACGAGATACCCGATCACCCGACCGTCGTCGGCCTCGACCACCCACGCCAGGTCGGGGTGGCGCTCGACGTACGGGAGGGCGAAGAGCAGCCCCCACAACGCGTCGTCGGAGAAGATCCCGCTCGCGTCAGCCCCGGCGTCGGCGGTGCGGACGCAGACCTCCGACAACGCGGGGCGATCGGACGGACGGTACGGGCGGATGCTCGACACGGGGACTCCTCACTGAGCGGGTGCGCCGTCCAGACTAGCGTCAGCCGGCTCCACCCGACCGGGCAGCCGCACCCACGGCAGCATCCACGCCGCCAGCAGCAGCACGACACCGGCCCCGAGCAACGCCCCGCCGATGGTGTCGGTGGCCCAGTGCACCGACAGGAAGGTGCGGGACAGCCCCATCAGCACGATCCACAGCGCGCCGACGATCCGCACCCAGATGCTCGGGAAGAGCACGGCGAAGATCAGCGCCAGCGTCGCGGCGTTGGCGGTGTGGCCGGAGGGGAACGACCCGTAGTCGCTCACGACGAGCATGTCCTCGGGCCGCGCCCGCCCGAACAGGTGCTTGAGCAGCTGCACGGCGCCGGCGCTGACGAGGAAGGCGACGGCCGCGAAGATCGACGACCGCCAGCGTCGGGCGAGGAGGAACGCGAGGATCACGAGCAGGGGCACGAGGTAGATCGCGACCCACCCGCCGCCGAGCCAGTCCATGACGTGCGCGAACGTCACGAGGACGTCCGAGCGGTGCGTGGCGATCGTCTGGTCCCACCAGGCGTCGACCACGAACGGATGCGCGAAGCCGAGCGTGATCAGCGCACCCAGCGCGAAGGCCAGGGCCACGCAGACGAAACCCGACACGAGAAGCATCCGCCTGTTCATCGACCCAGTCTGACGGAGTGCGGATCGGCCGGACGCGTGACCCGCCCGATTCCCAGCGACCGGACAGCCTCAGGGAGCGAGCAGACCCACCGTCCGCGGACGCACGACGAACCACAGCGCGAGGATGCCGACCACCGCGCAGCCCACCATGACCGAGGCCATGGTCGTCGCGGTGATGCCGGCGTCGTGGGAGATCCAGCCGACGACGGGCGAGATGAGACCCGCCACGCCGAAGTTCACCGCGCCGAGGATCGACGCCGCGGTGCCGGCGGCCTTTCCGTGGCGGTCGAGCGCGAGCACCTGCACGTTGGGGAAGGTGAAGCCGCACGCCGTCATGAACACGAACAGCGGGATGACCGTGCCCCACAGCCCCAGGCCGAGCTGGTCGGTGACGACGATCGCCGTCCCCGCCAGCAGCAGCGCGGCCGTCGAGTAGGCCAGCACCCACTGCGGCCCGAAGCGGGTGGCCAGCCGTGACGCGGTCTGCACCCCGACGACGACGCCGAGGGAGTTGACGGCGAAGAGCAGACCGTACTGCTGCGGGTCGAGACCGTGCGTCTGCTGGAAGAGGAACGGCGAGGCCGACAGGTACGAGAAGAGTCCGGAGAACGTCATGCCGCCGATGACGAGCACCCCCAGGAACACCCGGTCGGAGAGCACGGAGCGGTAGCGCTGCAGCACGGTCGCGCCGCCCCGCTCCTGACGCCGCGCGGCGGGAAGCGTCTCGGGGACGAAGAGGAGCGTCGACACCAGCATCACGACGCCGTACGCCGCCAGCACCCCGAAGATGCCGCGCCAGGGCATGAGGGTGAGCAGCCACGAGCCGATCAGCGGCGCGACCACCGGCGCGACGCCCGACACCAGCGCGAGGCGCGACAGCATGACGACGAGGCGTCGTCCGCCGAAGAGGTCGCGCACGATGGCCATCGCCACGACGCCGCCCGCCGCCGCACCCATGCCCATGAGTACCCGGGAGGCGCTGAGCAACTCGAGCGTCGGCGAGAACGCGGCCGCGAGGCTGGCGAGCACGTGCAGGGCGGTGACGGCGATGAGGGGGACGCGGCGCCCCATCTTGTCGCTGAGGGGTCCGACGAGGAGCTGCCCCAGGGCGAAGCCGATCATCGTTCCCGTGAGGGTGAGCTGGATCGCGGCGGCCGTGGTCTGGAAGTCCTCCTCCAGCACCGGGAACGCGGGGAGGTACAGGTCGATCGTGAACGGACCGAGTGCGGTCAGCGCCCCGAGGAGCACGATGTACAGCGCACGGCGGCCGTTCGAGAGGGCGTCGCCCGGGTGCAGCATGATCGGCGCCGTGGCGGGGTTCGTGCCGAGCGTGCGGATCGCCCCCGTGGCGGTGCGGATGCTGCCGGTGGCGGTGCGGACGCTGCCGGTCGCGGTGCGGATGCTGCCGGTCGTCGTGCGCTCGGCAGCGGGGACCGTCGGGAGGGAATCGGTGCGGGGAGCGTCGGTCACGACGACCTTTCAGGACGGAGGCGGGAGGGGTCGAATCGATTCGGCCCAACCCCCCATCCTACAAGCACCCTCGTGCGGCACCGGTGGAGGGCGCCCCTCAGGAACGGATGCGGGCGAGCCCCTGCTCGAGGTCGGCGATGAGGTCGCCGGCGTCCTCGATCCCGACCGACAGGCGCACCACGTTCTCCGGCACCGCCAGGGCCGTGCCGCGCACCGACGCGTGCGTCATGTCCGGCGGATAGCCGATGAGCGACTCCACCCCGCCGAGCGACTCCGCGAGCTGGAAGATGCTCGTCGACGCGGCGAACGCCTTCGCCGCCTCCGGTCCTGCGCTGAGGGCGAGCGACAGCATGCCGCCGAAGCCGCTCATCTGGCGTGCCGCGATGTCGTGGCCGGGGTGGGAGGCGAGCCCGGGGTAGTACACCCGCTCGAACTCCGGGCGGCTTCCCGCCCACTCCGCGATGGCCTGCGCGTTCTCGGAGTGCTGCCGCACGCGCACCGCGAGCGTCTTGATCCCCCGTGTCGTGAGCCAGGCGTCGAGCGGCGCCGACACGGCCCCCACGGCGAACTGCTGGAACTTGATGGCCTCGTAGTGCCGGTCGTCGCCGAACACCACCGCTCCGCCGAGCACGTCGGAGTGTCCGCCGAGGTACTTGGTGGTGGAATGCACGACGAGGTCGGCGCCCAGGGAGAGCGGCTGCTGGAGGGCCGGCGAGGCGAAGGTGTTGTCGACGACCACGATCGCGCCCGCCGCGTGCGCGGCCTCGGCGACGACGGTGATGTCGACGATCTTGAGCAGGGGGTTGCTCGGGGTCTCGAGCCACACGATCTTCGTGGTGGGGCGGATCGCCGCGCGCACCTGCTCCAGGTCGCCGAGCTCGACCGTCGTCGTCTCGATCCCCCACGGGGCGAGCACCCGGGTGAGCAGGCGGTAGGTGCCGCCGTACACGTCGTTGCCCAGCAGCACATGGTCGCCGGGGCGCAGGATGCCGCGCAGCAGCGCGTCTTCCGCGGCGAGCCCCGAGGCGAACGACAGCGCGGCCGATCCGCCCTCGAGCGCGGCGAGCTGCGTCTCCAGCGACGAGCGCGTGGGGTTGCCCGCGCGGTTGTACTCGTAGCCCTCCCGGAAGCCGCCGATGCCGTCCTGCACGTGCGTCGACGCCTGGTAGATCGGCGGGATGATCGCTCCGGTGCGGGGGTCGGGGTCTTGACCGGCGTGGATGGCGCGGGTGGCGAAGGAGTGCTCGGACATGTGCTTCAGCCTACGTCGGCGATCGGCGCCGACGTACGCCCTGTTACGTTCCGCGACGCGGCCGACGGCGGGGGGCGCTCACCGCGAGAGGTAGGCCAGCAGGTCCTGCCGGGTGAGCACCGTGTGCGGCTTGCCCCCGTCGGTCACGAGCAGCGCGTCGGCCTCGGCGA
>DAMDKH010000139.1:0-5429 GCA_032099965.1 Microbacterium sp. | reverse complement strand
AGCTCCGCACCGGCGTGAGCGAGTTCGGCGAGCGCGGCCGCGCTGGACTCCGCTCCGACCCCGGCGACGAGATCGGTGAGCACGCGCACCCGCACGCCGTGGGCCACCGCGTCGAGCGCCGACGCCCGCACGCAGTGATCCGTGGCGATCCCGACGACGTCGGCGACCAGCACCCCGGCGGAGGTCAGCACCGCGCCCACGGTCTCTCCGTCGTCGGTCACACCCTCGAACATCGAGTACGCGGGTCGCCCCTGCCCTTTCCGCACGTGGTGGGTGACGGCATCCGTCGTCAGCAGCGGGTCGTACTCCGCGCCGTCGGTGCCCGCGACGCAGTGCACGGGCCAGGAGTCGATGTAGTCGGGGTCGGTGTGGAAATGCCCCCCGTTGTCGCCGTCGGCGTCATGCCAGTCGCGCGACGCGATGATCACGTCGTAGTCGTCGGCATGCGCGGCGAGGTATGCCGAGACGCCCGATGCGACCGCGTCACCGCCGGACACGGCCAGGGCGCCGTTCTCGGTGAAGTCGTTCTGCACATCGACGATGAGGAGTGCTCTGCTCATGCCACGAGCGTACGCCCCGCGTCATCCCGTCGTGCACGAGGCGAGAACGAAACCCACGAAGGTACCCGCTGCGAGGGGTTCTGTCTGTCGACCGAAGAGGGGACAGACATGGCCGTCCACATGAGGTTTCCTGTCCGAGGCCGTCCGACCGGATGGCCTCGACGAACGAAGGAGATTCTCGATGAATCAACCCCCGCGTGAACCGCCCGACGGCGCCCCGCCGCCCGATGTGACCCGCCGCGCCTTCATCGCGCTCGGCGTCGTCGTCGCGGCGAGCACCGCCACCGGGACAGCGCTCTTCCGCGCCGATCCCGCCGCAGCGGCGGTGAGCTGGGGGCATCCGTTCGCCACGCGTCAGGCCGCCGGATCGCGCTTCGGCATACGTCGGGGGCGGATGCACCAGGGTCAGGACTACCCCGCGCCGATCGGAACGCCGATCTACGCCGTGGCCGATGGCACGGTATCGGCCCAGGGCGTGCTCGGCACCGGCGGCGCCTACGGCAACGCGGTGTTCCTCTCGCACGCCGACGGGTGGAGCAGCCGATACGCGCACATGCGTGCACCCTCGGCACTCCGCGTCGGCGACCGCGTGGTGCGCGGTTCGCTGATCGGACTGCTCGGGAACACCGGGCGCTCCACCGGCCCGCACCTCCACCTCGAACTGCGCACCAACGGGCGCGCCGTCGATCCCTATCCCCTCGTGCAGTCCGCGCCACTCGCCGTTCCGGGCGGCGCACACGTACCGGCAGCCGCCGCACCTACCCCACCACCCCAACCTCAGGAGGACGACATGGCATACGCCATCAGCGTCGGCGGACAGAGCTTCACTGTCAGCCCCCAATTCATCTCGCACCACGGCTCGGCCTCGCAGGCCACCGTGACGCGCAAGGTCATCTCGGCGACGGACGAGCTGCAGCAGCTCAACGGCACGCAGTTCTCCGAGCTGCTCGACGGGCTGGGCATCCCCCGCGAAGTCGTCCGCGGTGACACCGTGCTCGATCCGCACACGGGTCAGTACCGGCGCGACGGCGTGTGGTCGAGGGAGCGGGAGATCCTCGCCGCCATCGCTCGTCTCGGTTCCTGACGACCCGGCTCGGACTCCCGCCGCACATCGCGGAAAACCGAAGCCCCCGGTACCTCTGGGGTACCGGGGGCTTTTCGGAGCCGCTTGTCAGAATCGAACTGACGACCTTTTCATTACGAGTGAAATGCTCTGCCGACTGAGCTAAAGCGGCGTACGACGGGCGAACCGGCGCGATCACCGATATTACCCTGTCTCGTGCTCGCTCGCGAATCGAGTCCGATCCGCGCGCGTGTCACACGATCGTCACTCGCAGCGCAGGCCGTCTTCGGGAACGACGTCGTCGAGGAGGAACGCCTCCACGGCGTCGTCGACGCAGCTGTTGCCCTTGTTGTAGCCGGTGTGCCCTTCGCCGACGCGGGTGATGAGCACGCCCTCGTCGAGCTGCTCGGCCAGCGCCTCGGACCACTCGTAAGGCGTGGCGGGGTCGTTGGTGGTGCCGACCACGACGATCGGTCCGGCGCCCTCCGCCGTGATCTCACCGCGCGTGCCGGTAGGCGGGTACGGCCACACCTCGCACGAATCCGGACCGGACCAGTAGGGGGCGATCGTCGGCGCACCCTTCTCGATCTTCGCGGTGGTCGCCGCTTCGGCCGCCGGGTCGTCTTCCACGGGGTAGTCCATGCAGTTGTAGGCACGGAACGCTTCGGTGGAGTTGTCGAGGTAGGCACCGTCTTCGCGCCCGTTGTAGAAGTCGGCGAGGAAGAACGCGGTACCGGGGTCCCCCTGCAGCGCCTCGTCGAGCGCCTGGGTCAGATACGTCCAGTTGTCCTGGGAGTACAGCGCGGCGATGATCGCCGTCATGAGGGCGTCGGCGCCGAGCATCCGGCCGTCGGCGTTCTCCAGGGGCGCGCGGTCGACGCTGGCGAGCAGCGCCCCGAGATCGGCCATCGCCTCATCGACCGAGCCGTTGAACGGGCAGTCGCCGCTGTCGAGACAGCTCTGCATGTAGGCGCGGAGCGCGGACTCGAACCCGAGTGCCTGGGTGGCGCCGACCTCGAGGCCGGGGACCGACGGATCGATCGCGCCGTCGAGCACCAGACGGCCGGCCTTCTCGGGGTACAGGTTCGCGTACGTGGCGCCGAGGAAGGTGCCGTAGGAGTACCCCAGGTAGTTCAGCTGGGTGTCGCCGAGGACGGCGCGCAGCAGATCCATGTCGCGCGCGGCGTTGATCGTCGTGATGTAGGGAAGGATGCCGTCGCTGTTCGCCTCGCAGGCCTGGGCGAACTCCTCGTGGTTCGCGAGCAGCTCGTCCTCCCATTCGGGCGTGCCGCGCGGAGCGGTGGGGATGTCGTACAGGTAGGCGTCCATCTCGGGGGCGTCGAAGCAGCGCACGGCGGTCGACTCCCCCACGCCCCGCGGATCGAAGCCGATGACGTCGTAGTTGGCGATGAGGTCGGCGCCCACGGCGAAGTCGAGGCTGTCGCGGATGAGCTCGACGCCGCTCGCGCCCGGACCGCCCGGGTTCGTCAGCAGCGAGCCGACGGGGGTCTGCTCGGCCTGGTGGCGCACGACGGCGAGCTCGATCTCGCCTGCCGAGGGGTCTTCCCAGTCGAGCGGGGCCGTGACCGTGGTGCAGTCGAAGCCGCCGGTGCCGCACGCCTCCCAGGACAGCGCCTGCGAGTAGTACGGGAGCAGCTCGGCGGCGACGCCCTCGGTGTCGGGGGCCTTCGTGCTCGACGGTCGGGGCGCGGCCTCTTCGGGGACCGCCGCGTACAGGCACCCCGAGAGGGCGACGGATGCGGCGAGGATCCCGGTGAGGGTCACCGCAGCACGGCGGAGTCGGGACGTCTGTCGGATGTTCACGGTGTCCTCCCGCTCGCGACGGTCACGAGCAAGCTCTCGAGGGCGAGCAGCGGGGCGACGTTGCGCTCCAGCGACTGCCGGGTCTCGGCCAGGTGGTCGAGTACGACCAGCGTACGGGTCTCGGGCCAGGCCTGCGCCAGGGCGGCGAGCTCGGGCTGCAGCTCGCGGTTGATCAACTCGTCGTCTCGCCCGAATCCGATCATCACCACGTCGCGGAACAGGGACTGGAGGTCGGTGAGCACGCGGTCGATCCCGTCGCGCAGGCTCCGGGTGGCGCGCTTCTTCTGCTCGTCTTCGAGGGCGGTGAGCTGACTGCGCAGCGCCGGCGGCACCGCCTGCCCCTCGCCGACGCCCACCATGCGGAGCAGATTCGCCCGCTCCGCGGCATCCCGCTCGGCGGTGAGGGCCTTGGCGTCTTCGGTGGCGGCCTGGATGATGCGTCCGGCGACCTCGACGGCGTCGCCCACGCCGCGCACACCGATGACCGCACGGAGCGTCTCGTCGCGACGACGACGCGCCGCCTCGTCGGTCGCCAGTCGCTGCGCCATGCCGATGTGACGCTGCGAGTGCCGCGCCGCCTGCTCCGCCACGGCCGGATCGACGCCGGTGCGCAGCGAGATCAGCCGCGCCACATCGGCCACGTCGGGTTCACGCAGACGCAGCGACCGCACGCGGGAGCGGATGGTGGGCAGGAGGTCGGCCTCGCTCGGCGCGCACAGGATCCACACCGTCTTCTCGGGCGGCTCCTCCAGCGCCTTCAGCAGGACGTTGGAAGTGCGCTCGACCATGCGGTCGGCGTCTTCCACCACGATCACGCGGTAGCGTCCAGCCGACGGAGCGAAGTACGACCGCTCGACGAGAGCCCGCGCCTCGGCGATCGTGATGATCACCTTGTCGGTGCGCAGAGCGGTGACGTCGGGGTGCGTACGAGCGAGCACCTGACGCATGGTCGCCTCGTCGTCGGGCGCATCGGCGATGAGCGCCGCGGCGAACGCATAGGCGAGCGTCGATCGTCCCGAGCCCGGAGGACCGGTGATGAGCCAGGCGTGCGACAGGGCCGAGGGGTCTGCTGCCGCATGGCGCAGCGTCTCGACGGCGTCGTCCTGCCCCCAGACGTCTGCCCACGGGAAAGGGGCGGCGACGGTCTCGGGCATGCACTCAGCCTAATCGGCACCACCGACGCCCGCCGACCCACGATCGAGGGCGACGAGCCGGGGTCACGACGACGGCGACGGCTCGTCGAGGAGTGCGCCCACCCGCTCGCGGATGATCCCGGCGAGCGTCTCGGGAGACCGTGTCGCGTCGACGACGAGGAACCGCTCGGGTTCGGCCGCCGCCAGGGCCAGATACGCCTCGCGAACGCGGCCGTGGAAGTCCGCCTTCTCGGCCTCGAGGCGGTCGAAGGGCTTGTCCGCCGAATCGAGCCGCTCGCGAGCCGCGGCGGGATCGAGGTCGAGCAGCACGGTGAGGTCGGGCAGGGCCCCTTCAGCCGCCCACAGCGACAGGCCGCGGATCTCGGCGGCGTCGAGCACGCGCCCGGCGCCCTGATAGGCGACGGATGAGTCGAGGTAGCGATCCTGCAGCACGACTTCACCCCTCGACAGCGCGGGTCGGACGACGGTGGCGACATGGTGGGCGCGGTCGGCCGCGTAGAGCAGCGCCTCCGCACGCGGCGCGATGTCGCCTCGGTGGTGCAGCACGATGTCACGGATCAGCGTGCCGACCTCCGAGCCACCGGGCTCACGTGTGCGCACCACGGTGCGCCCGGCGTCGGTGAGCCAGCGCGCGAGGAGTTCCGCCTGTGTGGTCTTGCCCGAACCGTCGCCGCCCTCGAGGGTGATCCAGCGCCCCCGGGCGGCGGTCACGACCCGGCCTCGGTCGCCGCCGTCTTCGCCGCCGCCGTGCGCGAGGTCGAGGCCTTGGTGGTCGACGTCTTCGTGGCCGCGGTCTTCTTCGCCGCCGGGGTGGCCTTCGCCGCGGCC
>DAMDKH010000138.1:0-5438 GCA_032099965.1 Microbacterium sp. | reverse complement strand
GCGTCCCGCGGCCTCCTCCACCCGCTCGCGCGCCAGCGAGCCGTCGCGGATGGCGGCGACGATGCCGTCGCGGGCGGCGCGGAAGTCGCGCTCGTCCTGATCGGTGAGGGCGGCCTCGCCCGGGTTGGTGGGGTTGCCGATGCAGAGCAGGTCGGCTCCGGCGGCCAGGGCACGCGCCGCTCCCCCGCCGATCCCGACCGTCTCGCGGATCGCGGCCATGTCGAGCGCATCCGTGATGATGACGCCCTCGAAGCCCCAGTCGCGCAGCATCCCCAGCACGCGCGGATTCAGCGTGGCCGGCTGGTCGCCCCAGGCCGGGACGACGATGTGCGCGGTCATGACCGTGTCGACCCCGGCCTCGATCGCGGCGCGGAACGGCGCGAGGTGCACACGCTCGTACTCCGCGACGTCGAGGTCGATCACGGGAAGCGCATGGTGCGAGTCGAGGTGGGTGTCGCCGTACCCGGGGAAGTGCTTGATGCACGCCGCCACGGCACCGTCCTGGATGCCGTCGACCTGAGCCACGACGTGACGGGCGACCACGTTCTCGTCCGAGCCGAACGAGCGCACCCCGATCACCGGGTTGCGCGGGTCGGTGTTCACGTCGGCGACCGGGCCGAGCACGACGTTGGCGCCCGCCGCCCGCACCCGCCGGGCGAGCTCGGCACCCGTGCGCTCGGTGGCGACGACGTCGTCGAGCGCGCCGAGCTGGGCCGCACCCGGGAGGGTCGACCCGGTGGCCGACTCCAGGCGCGTGACGCTGCCGCCCTCCTCGTCGACGCCGATGAGGGCGTCGGGGTTGGCGTCGAGGATCTCGGCGCTGAGCGCCGCGACCCCTCCGCCGACGTTCTGGCCGAAGTAGACCACGCCCGCGAGTCCGTCGCGCAGCTCCGCCCGCAGCCACTCCGGCGCCGAGGTGCCGAAGAAGCCCGGCCAGAGCACGCCGTTGGCGAGGCGCTCGAGCTCGTCGGTCATCCCTTCACCGCTCCGGCGACCATGCCGGACGAGAGGCGACGCTGCACGACCACGAAGAAGATCATCACGGGGATGGTGATGATGGTCGACGCGGCCATGATGCTGCCCCAGTCGTTGGCGTACAGACCGAAGAACGACTTGAGTCCGATCGAGACCGTGAACTGGGAGCTCTCGGCGCCCAGGATGGTCATGGCGAAGATGAACTCGTTCCACGCGGTGATGAAGCTGAAGATGCTCGTCGCGACGAGGCCCGGCATGACCAGCGGCAGCAGGATCGAGCGGAACATGCGCCACCAGCTGGCGCCGTCGATGTACGCGGCCTCCTCGAGCTCGACCGGGACCGCGGCGACGAAGCCGCGGAGCATCCAGATGCCGAACGCGAGCGACAGGGCCACGTAGACGACCATGAGTCCGAGGATGCTGTTGAGCAGCCCGAGGCTCTTGACCTGCAGGAACAGCGGGATGACCAGCGCCTCCAGGGGGACCATCTGCACCACGAGGATCATCATGAGGATGGTCGTGCGGAACTTGAAGCGGAAGCGCGCCACGGCGACGGCGGCCAGGAGGCAGACCAGGGCGCTCACCAGCACCGTGACCAGGGCCACGATGGCGGAGTTGCGCAGGTACGTGCCGAACCCGCCCTCGGTGAGGACGAAGGCGAAGTTGTCGAACGTGAACTCCTGCGGGAGGAGCGACTGCCCGCCGCTGGACGCCTTCTTGTCGAGGGCGCTGGCGACCATCCAGTACACCGGGAACAGGGTGAAGATCAGGACGGCGGCGACGGCGATCCCGACGCCGATACGGGAGCGGAGCCTGGGGTGCGGGTTCACAGCTCGTCCTCCTTCATGAGCGATCGGATGTACACGATCGTGATGCCGATCAGCACGAGGGTGAGCAGCACGGCGAGGGCCGCGCCGAAGCCGTAGCGGTTCTGGCCGAATGACTCCACGTACGACCAGACGCCGAGGTTCAGCACCTGACGGTTGCCTCCCCCACCGCCGGGCATGAGGTACACCTGCGCGAAGACCTTGAAGTCCCAGATCGTCGACAGGATGATGACGACCGAGAACACCGGCTTGAGGGTGGGGAAGATGATCTTCCAGAAACGGCGCCAGGCGCCGGCCCCGTCGAGCGCCGCGGCCTCGAGCATCTCCTTCGAGACGCCCAGGAGTCCGGCGAGCACGGTGATCGCCACGAACGGGAAGCCGTGGTGGACGACGTTGAGCAGCACGATGGCGTAGAACGACCACTGGTTGGTGAACCAGTTGACCGGCCCGTCGATGAGGCCGAGGTTCTGCATCACGCCGTTGAAGATGCCGCGGTCGGCATCGAAGATGAAGGTCCAGACGTACGTGCCGGTCACGGCGGGCATCGCCCACGCGACCATGATGCAGCTGGAGACGATGGTGCGCCAGGTGGTGCCGAGCCGCGCGAGCAGCAGGGCCACGAGGGTGCCGACGGTGACCGTGACGAACACCGCGACGGCCGCGAATCCGACGGTGTTGGGAAGCACCACCGTCCACAGGGTCGGGTTGGTGAGCGCCTCGACGTAGTTGTCGAGACCGATCCAGTTGTTCTCCCCGGTGTTGATCTCCCGCAGACCGTAGTCCTGAAGGGAGTAGATGAACACCTGGACGAGCGGCCAGAGCATGAGCACCGCGAGGATGATCAGCCCGGGCGCGAGGAGGAGCCAGGGGCGGGCCGCGACGATCGAGAGACCGCGACGCGGCCGGCCGCCGGCCACGGAGGCGGAGGGGGTCTCCGTCTTCGTGGCCGGCAGTGGCGCTTGCACCATCGACATGGAGGAAGTGCTTCCTTACTTACTGGTTGAGCAGGTCCGTCATCTCAGCGGCGGCGTCCTTCGTCGCGGTCGCGACGTCCTTCTGCCCGCTGAGGATGGCCTGGATCATGGAGTTGGTCGTCTTCTTCGCCTGGACGGCGCCGAAGTTCGGGGTGACGGGAACGGATGCTCCGCCGTCGACCATCTGCTCGGCGAACGGTGCCACGAGCGGGTCGGTCGAGGCGAGGGCCTCCTCCATCGCCGACTGCACGCCGGGGAAGTAGCCGGTCTCGTTCGACCACTGCTCGGCGAACTCGCCGGTGGTCATGAGCTTGACGAACTCCCACGCGAGGTCGGCGTTCTTCGTCGTGTTGAAGACCGAGAGGTGCGATCCGCCGAGCACGGACGGCGCGATGCCGCCGTCTTCACCGGGGATCACGGCCGCGCCGATCTTGCCCTCGAGCTCCGGGTTGGCCTCGATGAGCGACTTCGGCGTCCACGAGCCCGAGAGCATCATGGCGACGTTGCCCTGCGTGAAGGCGTCGCGGAGATCGGTCTCCTTCCAGGTGGTCGCACCCGCGGAGGAGAAGCCGTGCTCGGTGGCGAGGCCGGTGTAGAACTCGATGCCGGCCTGCGACTCCGGGCTGTCCAGCTCGCTGGTCCAGGTGTCGCCGTCCTTCGTGGCGACCTCGCCGCCTGCACCCCAGACCCAGGGGTAGACCTGGAACTCGGCGTCGCCGGGCACCGGGAAGGGCAGCATGTCGGGCTTGGCGGCCTTGATGGCGTCGCCGGCCGCGACGATGTCGTCCCACGTCTGGGGGGCTTCGAGTCCGAGCTCCTCGAACACGTCGGTGCGGTAGACCAGCGAACGGACGCCCGCGTACCACGGCATGCCGTAGAGCTCGTCCTCGTAGGTGCCGGCCACGGAGAGTCCCTCGACGAGGTCGTCGCGCAGGCCGTCCTCGGCGTCGACGTACTCGTCGAGCGGGAGGAGGGCGCCGGCGTCGGCGAACTCCGCGGTCCAGGTGGTGCCGGTCTCGGCGATGTCGGGGGTGGTGCCGCCGGCGATGGAGGTCACGAAGCGGTCGTGGGCGTCGGCCCACTGGATCTCCTCGATCGTGACCTTCGCCCCGGTCTCCTCTTCGAAGGCCTCGGAGACCTTGTCGTAGAAGGCGGTGGAATCGGGGTTGGTGCCCTTCATGATCCAGACGGTGAGCTCCTGGCCCTCTCCGTCTGCGCCGCCGCCGTTGTCGCCGCCGCCCGCGCAGCCGGCGAGCGCGAGCGAAGCCACGGCGCCGAGCGCCACGACCGGAAGAATGCGCTTGTGCATCAGTGGATCTCCTCTTTGAAACGTCCTGGGGGTGGGCGAGTGGGTGCTCGCCCGTTCGAATAAGTATCCACGACTAACTAATTACCTGCAAGTAATTCACATGATCGTCACATGCTTGTGACAATCGTTTCCGGCCGGTGTTCCCAGGCATCGGACCGGCTCTCCTCGCTATGCTCTGCGGATGCCGAGACGCGACCGAGACACCGACCGCCACCCGGTCGCCCGCCACGCGACATCCCCCTCCCCCCGCCCCGCCCGCCGCATCCTCAAGATCGGCGGCATCGTGCTGGCCGTCGTGCTCACCGCATCGCTGGCCGTCGCCGCCTTCGTGGTCGTCGACTACTTCACCCGGCTGAACGACGGCGCGGTCGCCCTCGAGGACGCCCCCGAGGTCGAGGCCCCCAGCATCAGCGCCTACCCCGGCGAGTTCAGCGTGCTCGTCGTCGGGACCGACGAGTGCGGCGAGGTGTCGACCGGGCTCCTCGGCAAGCGGTGCTCCGAAGCCGACGGCGGGATCCTCAACGACGTGAACCTCCTCGTGCACGTCTCCGCCGAGCCCCGCGCCGTCACGGTCGTGTCGTTCCCGCGCGACCTCATGATCGAGACACCGGAGTGCACGCGCGAGGACGGGTCGGTCGCCTCCGCGACGAGCCGGTCGCAGATCAACTCGGTCTTCCAGAACGCCGGCCTCTCCTGCGTCGCCAAGACCATCACCGCGCTGACCGGCGTCGAGATCCCCTTCGCCGCGAAGATCGGATTCGACGGGGTGATGGAGATCACCGACGCCATCGGGGGCGTCGAGGTGTGCATCGGCGGCGACGGCATCCGCGACCCGCAGACCGGCATCGACTGGGCCCCCGGCCCCCGCACCGTGCAGGGGTACGAGGCGCTGCAGTTCATCCGCACCCGCTACGGGGTCGGCGACGGGAGCGACATGGCGCGCGTCTCGAACCAGCAGCAGTACATGGCGCGCCTGGTGAAGAAGATCCTGAGCGACGAGGTCCTCAGCGACCCCGCGAAGGTGCTCGGGCTCGCCAACACCGTGGTCGACAACGTCGACCCGAGCACCGAGCTCGGCAACCCCGTGCGCATCGCCCAGCTCGCCCTGTCGGTGAAGGACGTGCCGTTCGACGACTTCGTCTTCGTGCAGTACCCCGTGTTCCCCGACCCCGCCGACAGCGATCGGGTGATTCCGAACACCGAGGCCGCCGAGACGATCTGGACGGCCCTCGCCGCGGGGCAGCCCGTGCAGATCACCGGCGACGCGTCGAACAACGGCGGCGTCGAGCTCGTCGACCCGGGCACGGACGGGGGCACGGATGCCTCGGCTCCGCCCGCGACCGGCGCCCCGGC
>DAMDKH010000137.1:5102-5469 GCA_032099965.1 Microbacterium sp. | reverse complement strand
CATCCGACTCGTGCTGCCGCTTCCACACCGGCAGGTCGCGTTTGATCGCCTCGATCAGCTCACGGCACACCGCGAAGGCCTCGGCCCGGTGCCCCGATGCGACGGCGATCACCACGGCCGCGTCGCCCACGGCGAGCCGACCGATGCGGTGGCTCACGGCGACGAGCGCACCCGCGGCGCCCTCCGCCTCCGCGGCGATGCGGCGCAGCGTCTGCGCGGCATCCGGATGCGCGGTGTACTCCAGCCCGACCACAGCGGCCTCCGCGTCCGGGTCGTTGTCGCGCACTCGGCCGATGAAGGTGGTCACCGCGCCGAGCGCGGGGTCGTCGACCGCGGCCAGGTGATCGTCGAGCACCAGGGGCTCATC
>DAMDKH010000137.1:0-5026 GCA_032099965.1 Microbacterium sp. | reverse complement strand
GTGCGCCGCGACCGTGAGCACGATCGGAACGCCCGACGTCACGGCGTTCGTCGATCCGGGCAGGTTCACCACCAGGGCACCGTAGGGGTCGATGATCCCGGCGAGACCGCGCGAGAGCACCGACTTGGGCGTGTCGACGAGGCCGCGGCGACGCAGTTCCTCGGCGATCCCCGGCACCTCGCGCGTGATGACCTGCCGCGTGCCCTCCGGGGTCTCGTCGCGGGGTGCGACGCCCGTGCCGCCCGTGGTCACGATGAGCTTGATGCCCCGGGCCGCCGCACGGCGCAGCGCGTCGGCGACCGCCTCCGCCCCGTCGGGGATGATCTCGGCATCGGGGCAGTGCCACCCGGCCTCCCGCAGCAGCGCGACGGCGATCGGGCCACCGCGGTCCTCACGCTCCCCGGCGGCCGATCGATCGGAAACGGTGATCACGCACGCGGGGGTCGACGTCATGCCCCCACCCTAGGGCGTGGCATCGGATGCCGCACGGCTCAGTTGACGCGGATGAGCGAGCGCTGCCAGCCCGACGATCCGTCGGGGGCGATCGGAGCGCGCTCCTCGATCTGCAGGTCGCCGTTCTTGTTGACCGCCCGCACCGCCACGTAGTGCGTGCCGGGGGTCGCGTCCCAGTCGACGAACCACTGCACCCAGGTGTCGTCGTTCACGGGCGTCGACAGCGTCGCGGGCATCCACTCGCCGTCGTCGATGCTCACCTCGACGCGCTCGATGCCGACCGACTGCGCCCACGCCACCCCGGCGATCGGCGTGCGACCCGCCTCGATCGCGGCGCCGAGCTTGGGGGTGTCGACGCGCGACGAGAACTTGATCGGCGCTTCGGCGCTGTAGCCACGCGGGGTCCAGTAGGCCTCGTCGTCGGCGAACGTGGTGACCTTGAGCTCCGTCAGCCACTTCGTCGCCGAGACGTAGCCGTAGAGGCCGGGCACGACCATGCGCACCGGGAAGCCGTGCTCCAGCGGCAGGGGCTCGCCGTTCATCGCCACGGCGAGGATCGCATCGAGGTTCTCGTCGGTCAGCGACCCGAGCGGCGTGCTGGCGGTGTATCCGTCGACGCTGCGGGAGAGCACCATGTCGGCGCCCGACTTCACGCCGGCCTTCTTCAGCACGTCGCGGATCGGCACGCCGAGCCACTTGGCATTGCCGACCAGCTCACCGCCGACCTCGTTCGAGACGCAGGTCAGGGTGATGGAGTACTCGTCGAGACCCATGTCGAGGAGGTCCTGGAAGCTCATCTCGACCCGCTGGTCGACCATGCCGTCGACCACCAACCGCCAGGTGTCGGGGTCGATGGTCGGCACGGTCAGCGCGGTGTCGACCCGGTAGAAGTCCTTGTTCGGCGTGTAGAGCGGGCTCAGCCCCGGCACGTCGAGCTCGGCACCCTGCGGCACCGTGACGGTGCGGCGCGGAGACGGAAGCGTGAGCGCCTTGCGGATCGTCTCGACCGAGCTGACCGTCATGCTGACGGCGCGCGAGGCGACACCGACGACGACGGCCGAGATGCCGGCGATGGCGGCGAGGGCGAAGAAGCGCCGACGGTCCATCTGGGGGCCGGTGGCCTTCGCGGGCATGTCGGTGGGCGACGGCTTGGTGATCGGGGGCGTGGCGGGCTCCGCCCGGCGGCTCTCCGCCGCGACCGACGAGGTCGTGGCCGACGCGCGCCAGCGGAGCAGTCGACGGATGAGCAGCACGAGCACGACGGCACCGGCGACGGTGCCCAGCACCGGGGGGACGAAGGCGAGCGGGGTCACCGCGGCGCGCGTCACGATCGCGGCGGTCGACAGCACCCCGGCGATGCCCAGCGCGATGACGCCGAGCGGCGGGCACACCAGCTGCAGGATGCCGGCGATCGCCGAGGCGATCACCACGGCGAGGCCGAGGCCCGCCAGCAACGCGATCTTGTCGTACTCGCCGAACGTGGAGATCGCGAACTCCTTGAAAGGCTGCGGCACGATGTCGATCACGAAGCCGCCGACCGCGAGGATCGGGCTCGCCGACCGCGCCACGAGGAGCGCGAAGAGTTCGGCCACGGCCAGGAACACCGCACCGCTGACCAGACCCGCGAGCGCGGCCCAGACGATGAAACGCTTGCCCTTGCGCCTGCTGTTGTCGACCATGACGTCCTCCCGGTGCACCGTGCGGTGATCTCAGGTTATTCGGAGCACCCCGGCGATCGGATGGCGTCGGTTCTCACACCGCGAAGAGCGGCGGCGGGGGCGGCGGGATCTGCGGGCGGGGCACGCCGTGCGCCTCACGGTGCAGTCGCTCCATGCGCACGTCGAGTTCGGCGGCGGCCTCGGCCGCATCGGTGAGGCTCTGCACGAGGTGCTCGGGCACCTGGTTGGCGAACTTGTAGTAGATCTTGTGCTCGAGGCTGGCCCAGAAGTCCATCGCGATGGTGCGGAACTGCACCTCGACCGGCACCGACAATGCCCCCGTCGACAGGAACACCGGCACCTCGATGATCGCGTGCAGGCTCTTGTACCCGTTCGCCTTCGGTGCGGCGATGTAGTCCTTGACCACGCGCACCGTCACGTCGTCCTGAGCGGTGAGCAGATCGAAGAGCCGGTACACGTCGGCGACGAAGCTGCAGGTGACGCGCACCCCGGCGATGTCGGTGATCTCCCGCCGGATCAGATCGAAGTCCGGCTCCTCGATCTGCTTGCGGGCGAGCTTCTCGACGATGCTGTCCGGCGACTTCAGCCGGCTCTTCACGTGCTCGATCGGGTTGTACGCGTGGTGGTGGGTGAACTCGTCGCGCAGGATGGAGATCTTCGTCTCCACCTCCCGCATCCCGAACTCGTACTCGCGCAGGAAACGCTGGAACCGGTCGCGGAGTTCCTTCGCATCGTGGAAGGCCTGCTCGTCGACGGAAACCGTGCTCATGTCCCCGACGTTATCCATCCGTGATCGGAATGCGCTGAGCATCCGTTCGCGCCCCCGTGAGGATTCCGTGAGGGCCGCCCGGGCGGCCGTAGGGATTCCGTGAGGATGCCGTCAGGACACCCGCGCGCAGGAGTAGTGTCGCCCGACGTGCCAGAGCAAACCAGAGAGAGCACGGCCTCGCCGCAGACCGTCAAGCGCATCCTCATCGGCGACCCGCTCACCAGCGCCGAGGTCGACGATCAGCTGCTGCCCAAGCGCATGGCGCTGCCGATCTTCGCCTCCGACGCCCTGAGCTCCGTCGCCTACGCGCCGCAGGAGCTCGTGATGATCCTGCTCATCGGCGGACTGGCGTTCCTGTCGTTCACCCCGCTCGTCGCGATCGCCGTCGTGGTGCTCCTGGCCGTCGTGGTGCTCAGCTACCGGCAGCTCATCAAGGCCTACCCCTCCGGCGGCGGCGACTACGAGGTGGCATCGAAGAACCTCGGCGAGATCCCCGGGGTGGTGGTCGCCGCGGCACTGCTCGTCGACTACGTGCTGACGGTGGCCGTCTCCGTCGCCTCCGGCGTCGACAACATCATCTCTGCCGTCCCCGCCCTCGACCCGTTCCGGGTGGAGTTCGCCGTCGGCTTCGTGATCCTCATCATCATCGTCAACCTGCGCGGCGTGCGCGAGGCGTCGCTGGTGTTCGCGATCCCCACCTACGTCTTCATCGCATCCGTCGGGCTCATGATCGCGACCGGACTCGTGCGCACGTTCCTCGGCGACGCCCCCATCGCGTCGAGCGCCGAGTTCTCCGTGCAGGCCGAGAACCTCAGCCAGGCCGCCGTCATCCTGCTCATCCTCCGCGCGTTCTCCAGCGGATGCTCGGCCCTCACCGGCGTCGAGGCCGTGTCGAACGGGGTGCCGGCGTTCCGGGCCCCCAAGGTGCGCAACGCCCAGTCGACGCTCGTGCTCATGGGCACGATCGCGATCTGCCTGTTCTCCGGCCTCACCGCCCTCGCCCTCATCACCGGGGTGCACTACGCCGAGAACCCGTGCGACCTCATCGGCTTCGACTGCGCGAACCCCCAGCCCAGCCTCATGGCGCAGATCGCCGCGGCGACCTTCGGCGGCGGCAGCATCCTGTTCTTCGTCGTGCAGGCGGCGACCGCGTGCGTTCTGCTGCTCGCCGCCAACACCGCCTTCAACGGCTTCCCCCTGCTGGGATCGGTGCTCGCCCGCGACGGCTACGCCCCCAAGTCGCTGAACACCCGCGGCGACCGGCTCGTGTTCTCCAACGGCATGATCCTGCTCGGCATCGCCGCGATGCTCGTGCTCGTCGTCTTCCAGGCCAAGCTGACCACCCTCATCCAGCTCTACATCATCGGCGTCTTCGTGTCGTTCTCACTCGGCCAGATCGGCATGGTGCGCCACTGGCGCCGCGTGCTGCGGTCACCCGGGACCGCCGTGCACGACGGCGCCGCGGCCACCGACCGGCGCTCGGCCCGGATCGGTCTCGTGATCAACTCGGCGGGCGCGACCCTCACCGTGCTGGTGCTCGCGATCGTCACGGTCACGAAGTTCACGCACGGGGCCTACCTCGTGTTCTTCGCCATCCCGGTGCTCGCCTTCCTCATGCTCGGCGTGAAGCGCTACTACCGCGACGTCGAGCACGAGATCGCCATCGACGACACGACCCACTTCGGCGCCTCGGGCGACGTGGCGATCGTGCTCGTCAGCCACCTGCAGAAGCCCGTCATGAAGGCCATCGACTACGCGATCGCCGCCAAGCACGACAAGACCCTCGCCGTGCACGTGGCGGTGTCGGGCGAGGCGGCCGCCGCCGTGCAGCAGGACTGGGCCGACCACCTCGTGCCCATCCCCCTGGTGATCCTCGACTCGCCGTACCGCTCGTTCGCCCAGCCGATCAGCCAGTTCATCACCCAGTACCGCGAGAAGCACGGCTCGGCGGTGGTGACGGTCTACCTCCCGCAGTACATCGTGGGGCACTGGTGGGAGTCGTTCCTGCACAACCGCCGCGCCCGCCGGCTCGCGAACAGGCTGATGCTCGTGCACGGCGTCTCGATCACCCTCGTGCCGTGGCTGCTCGACTCGTCTGAACTCATCTACGGCCGGCGCTCCCGCC
>DAMDKH010000136.1:382-5516 GCA_032099965.1 Microbacterium sp. | reverse complement strand
CCGCGCCCGAGCAGCGCGCCCGCCGCCCGGCGTGCCACCCCGAGCCGTCACGCCACCGCCCGCGAGGCGCTGCACACGGTGTTCGGCTACGACGAGTTCCGCGGCGATCAGGCCGCGATCGTCGATCAGGTCATCGGGGGCGGCGACGCCGTGGTGCTCATGCCCACCGGTGGCGGAAAGAGCATCACGTACCAGGTGCCGGCGCTCGTGCGCGAGGGCACCGGCCTCGTCGTCAGCCCCCTCATCGCCCTCATGCACGACCAGGTCGACGCGCTGCGGGCGAACGGCGTGAACGCGGCCTTCCTCAACTCCACCCAGTCGCCGCAGGAGCGGTCCGAGGTGGAGCGGGCGTACGTCGCGGGCGAGCTCGACCTCATCTACGTCGCCCCCGAGCGGCTCTCCAGCCCCCAGACCACCGCCCTCCTGCAGCGCGGGATGCTGAGCGTCATCGCGATCGACGAGGCGCACTGCGTGTCGCAGTGGGGCCACGACTTCCGCCCCGACTACCTCGCGTTGGGCGACCTCGGCGAGCGCTTCCCCGGTGTCCCGCGCATGGCGCTCACCGCCACGGCCACCCGCGCGACGCACCAGGAGATCACCGAGCGGCTGCACCTCGACACGGCCGCGCACTTCGTCGCGAGCTTCGACCGTCCGAACATCCAGTACCGCATCGTGCCGAAGGTCGATCCGCGCAAGCAGCTCGTCTCGTTCATCCGCTCGCAGGAGCCGGGGGCCGCGGGCATCGTCTACGCGCTCAGCCGCAAGTCGGTCGAGCAGACCGCCACCTACCTGGCGGCGCAGGGCCTCGATGCTCTGCCGTACCACGCCGGTCTGCCGGCGGAGGTGCGGGCGGCCAACCAGTCGCGCTTCCTGCGGGAGGACGGCGTGGTCATGGTCGCCACCATCGCGTTCGGCATGGGCATCGACAAGCCCGACGTCCGGTTCGTGGCGCACATCGATCTGCCCAAGTCGGTGGAGGGCTACTACCAGGAGACCGGTCGTGCCGGTCGTGACGGCGAGCCGTCGGTGGCCTGGATGGCCTACGGTCTCGGCGACGTGGTGCAGCAGCGTCGGCTCATCGATCAGAGCCCCGGCGACCGCACCTTCAAGATGCGCCTCGGGCAGCATCTCGACGCGATGCTGGCGCTGTGCGAGACGGTGGAGTGCCGTCGGCAGAACCTGCTGGGCTACTTCGGGCAGGAGTCGTCGCCGTGCGGCAACTGCGACACCTGCCTCGACGACACCGAGACGTTCGACGGTCTCGTGCCCGCGCAGAAGCTCCTGTCGACCATCGTGCGGCTCAAGCGCGAGCGCAACCAGGCGTTCGGTGCGGGGCACCTCATCGACATCCTCCGCGGGGCGTCGACCGAGCGCATCCGTCAGCAGGGGCACGACAAGCTGGCCACCTACGGCATCGGCGGCGACCTGTCGGATCAGGATTGGCGCAGCGTGGTTCGGCAGCTCCTCGCCCGGGGCATCCTCGTGGCTCAGGGCGACTACGGCACCCTCGCGCCGGGGGAGCAGGCCGCCGGCGTGCTCAAGGGGGAGACCGCCGTTCCGCTGCGTAAAGACACGATCGGGCGCGCCACCACCGTCCGGGCCCGGAAGGCATCGGCTGCGGATGCCGTGGATGCCGGCGACCGGCCGCTGTTCGAGGCGCTGCGCACCTGGCGCGCCGAGCAGGCCCGCGAGCAGGGGGTGCCCGCGTACATCGTGTTCGGCGACGCGACCCTGCGCGCCCTGGCGGAGCATCGCCCCGCGTCGCTCGAGCAGCTCGACGGCATCACCGGCATCGGTGCGAAGAAGCGTGACGCCTACGGCGACTCCGTGCTCGCCGTCATCGCCGCGAACTGACCTCCGCCGCTTTTCTCAGCACCTTCGTCGCATCGTCGCGCGCGACGTCACCTGGCGGCGCGTCGATACGGGGGCCAGGCGACGCTGGCGGAGGGCTCGATCACGGGCGACTGTGAGCAACCGACAACGGCGGACCGGCCCCGGCCCGGCCAGGATTGGAGATGAGGAACAGCCCGCTTCGTCGGACGTTGTCGGAGTCCTACCATGAGAGCAATCCGCCTTCTCCGAGAGGAACACTCATGGTCGACGCCGCCGTCCGCCCCACGAAGTCCCCGATCGCCCCGGACGCCGCCCCCGTGATCGATGTGGCCGTCGTGAACGAGCTGCTGCTGGGCACCTGGGGTGACATCCGGCGGAAGGCGCGCGAGATGCTCAAGGACTCTGCGTTCTGGCGTCAGGACGGCCTCGACATGGCCGAGCACCGCGAGCGGGTGCTGAGTCAGCTGCACCTCCTCGTCGAGAACAAGGCCGTGCACCGCGCGTTCCCGAAGTCCCTCGGAGGCGAGGAGGACAACGGCGGCAACATCGCCGGCTTCGAGGAGCTCGTGGTCGCCGATCCGAGCCTGCAGATCAAGTCGGGCGTGCAGTGGGGACTGTTCGGTTCGGCGGTGCTGCAGCTCGGAACCGCCGAGCATCACGAGAAGTGGCTGCCCGGCATCATGGACCTCTCGATCCCCGGCGCATTCGCGATGACCGAGATCGGCCACGGGTCGGATGTGGCCGCCGTGGGCACGACCGCGACGTACGACCCGGAGACCGAGGAGTTCGTCATCCACACTCCCTTCCGCGGGGCGACGAAGGAGTACCTCGGCAATGCCGGTCAGCACGGCGTGGCCGCGACGGTCTTCGCACAGCTCATCACCGACGGCGTCAACCACGGCGTGCACTGCTTCTATGTGCCCCTGCGCGGCGACGACGGCGTCGACCTGCCCGGCATCGGTCGGGAGGACGACGGCCTCAAGGGCGGGCTGAACGGCATCGACAACGGTCGCCTGAGCTTCGACCACGTGCGCGTGCCGCGCACCAACCTGCTCAACAAGTACGGTGACGTGGCCGCGGACGGCACGTACTCGAGCCCGATCGACAGCCCCGGCCGCCGGTTCTTCACCATGCTCGGCACCCTCGTGCAGGGCCGTGTCTCGCTCGACGGCGCCGCGTCGTGGGCATCGGCCCTCGGTCTGCACATCGCCATCACCTACGCCACGCAGCGCCGACAGTTCGACGGCGTGAACGGCGAGGAGGTCGTGCTGCTCGACTACGGCAAGCACCAGCGCCGCCTGCTGCCGCGCCTCGCCACCACCTACGCGCAGATCTTCGCGCACGACGAGTTCCTGCAGAAGTTCGACGGCGTCTTCTCCGGCCGCATCGACACCCCGGCCGATCGGGAAGACCTCGAGACGCTCGCCGCCGCCCTCAAGCCGCTGTCGACCTGGCACGCGCTCGACACGCTCCAGGAGGCGCGCGAGGCGTGCGGCGGCGCGGGCTTCATGTTCGAGAACCGGCTCGTGGGGCTGCGCGCCGACCTCGACATCTACGCCACCTTCGAGGGCGACAACAACGTGCTGCTCCAGCTCGTCGGCAAGCGCCTGCTCGGCGACTACGCCCGGCAGTTCAAGGGCAAGGATGCCGCCACCCTCGCCAAGTACGCGGTGGGGATGACGGCGGGCAAGCTGTTCCACGGCGCGGGGCTGCGGCAGTTCGGGCAGTCCGTGGCCGACTTCGGCCAGGTCGCCCGCTCGGTCGAGAACGGCCTGCGCGAGGAGCAGCAGCACGAGCTGCTCGCCGAGCGGGTGCAGCAGATGATCGCCGACATCGCCGGTCGCCTCCGCCCGGGGGCGAAGGACAAGGCGCTCGGCGCCCGCCTCTTCAACGAGAACCAGTCGGCGCTCATCGAGGCGGCCCGTGCGCACGGCGAGCTGCTGCAGTGGGAGGCCTTCACCGATGCCGTCCATCGCGTCGACGACCCGCAGACGCGTGCCGTGCTGACCTGGCTGCGCGACCTCTTCGGGCTTCAGCTCATCGAGAAGCACCTGGCCTGGCACCTCATGAACGGCCGCCTGTCGATGCAGCGCGCGCAGGCGGTGTCGAGCTACATCGACCGGCTGTGCGCCCGGCTCCGGCCGTACGCGCTCGACCTCGTCGAAGCGTTCGGCTACGAGCCGGAGCACGTGCGCGCCCCCATCGCCTCCGGCGCGGAGCGTGCTCGGCAGGACGAGGCCCGGGCCTACTACGCCGACCTCGCCGCATCGGGCGACGCCCCGATCCCCGAGAAGGTGCTGCGCGCCGCGAAGCGCTGACACGCCAGCCGCGGGGTCTCAGACGTCGACGCCGCGCTCCCGGAGCGCCGTGCGATAGAGGTCGATCTTGTGGTCGATGACCCCGCGGCAGGCGATGAGCTCTCGGATCTGCGCATCGAGAGCCTGCGCGTGCGCTTCCATCAGGGCGATCCGCTCGTGTTCGTTCCCCGCGCCGGCGCGCACGAGTTCGGCGTACTTCGCCATCTCCGCGACGGGCATCCCGGATTCGCGCAGCCGGGTGAGCAGCGAGAGCCAGCTGATCGTCTCCTGGTCGTAGGAGCGCCGTCCACCGGAGGTGCGGGGCACCGGCCGGGGGAACAGCCCCTGCGTCTCGTACCACCGCAGCGTGTGCACGCTGAGGTTCGTGATCTCGGCGAGTTCGCCGATGCTGTAGGTGCGTCGGGTCTCCGTCGCGCTGAGTGTCATCGGGCCTCCTTGACTTCGAGTCAACTCTAGATCGTAGGGTGACCATCATGACCACCCCGTCCGAGATGCTCTCCCGTCAACAGTCCCTCACGTCGGCCTTCGGCTACCGTTCCACCGCGGCCGAGGTCATCGCCGGCCACGACCTCGCGGGGAAGCGGGCGATCGTGACCGGGGGATACTCCGGTCTCGGGCTCGAGACCGTGCGCGCGCTGGCCGACGCGGGCGTCGAGGTCGTCGTGCCCGCCCGTCGCCCCGACGTCGCCGCCGCAGCGCTGGCCGACCTTCCCGCCGTGCACGTGCATCCGTTGGACCTCGGCGACCTCGACTCCGTCGCGTCGTTCACCGAGCGGATGCGCGCAGAGGGCGCGTCGATCGACCTCGTCATGAACGTCGCCGGCGTCATGGCCTCGCCCTTCGCGCTCACCCCGCAGGGGTGGGAGTCCCAGTTCGGCACGAACCACCTCGGGCATTTCGCCCTCGTCGCCGGGGTGGCCGACCTCCTCGCCCCCGGCGCCCGAGTGATCGCCTACTCCTCGGGCGCGCACTTCCGCTCTCCC
>DAMDKH010000136.1:0-352 GCA_032099965.1 Microbacterium sp. | reverse complement strand
GTGCGCTTCGACGACATCAACTTTGCCGAGACGCCCTACGACCCCTGGGTGGCCTACGGGCAGTCGAAGACGGCAGACGCGCTCTTCGCCGTCGGACTCGACGCGCGTGCCGCCGCGCGCGGCATCCACGCCTACTCCGTGCATCCGGGCGGCATCCTCACCGACCTGCAGCGCCACCTGCCGCGGGAGGAGATGGTGCGTCGCCAGTGGATGGATGCCGACGGCACCCCGAACCCGCGCTTCAAGACACCCGCGCAGGGCGCGTCGACCGGGCTCTGGGCGGCCACCGCACCCGAGCTCGCCGACCGCGGCGGCGTGTACTGCGAGGACTGCGCGGTGTCGCGCATCGTGC